>CAZCRP010000024.1:2261-16669 GCA_964501055.1 uncultured Acidimicrobiaceae bacterium | reverse complement strand
GTCGTCCGCCCCCGGCTTGAGCGAGGTCAGAGCACCTCCGACGACCAGCGCCAGCACCCCGATCGCCCGCCCCGAGGGAGCGAATATGGCCACCGGCGCGGCGAGCGCGGCCCCGGCCGCGTACAGAAGCAGCCGCAGACGCCACGGACGACTCACAGGGTTCGATGGATTCACTATGGGTGCATCGGCGGTCGAGCGCGGCCGCTTGACCGCTCTGTCCCGCTCAGGGGAGATGCGCCGCGATCCAGGCGGTCACGTCGTCGACGATTTCCATGCCTTCGGGCTCGTTGTAGAGCTCGTGACGGAGGGCCGGGTACAGACGCCGCTCCACCAGCGGGAGCTCGCCGAGCGGGGCTGTGTACGGGGGTGGGACGATGGTGTCGGCTGCCCCGTGCAGGACGAGGGTGGGAACGGCCAGGCGCGAGATCGTGGCGTTGATGTGCTCCATCGCCAGCAGCATCTGATGCCCGTAGCGGAGGGTGGTCTTGCGATGGTTCAGCGGGTCGCGGAAGTACGCCTCGGCCACCGCCGGGTCCCGCGAGAGCTGCTCGCCCTGGAGGGCATTGGGAATGGAGAGACGCGGCATGACCGGGGCCAGCCGGCGGGCCAGCAGGCGCTGCCATGGCGCCCCCCCGAACAGCATTGGAGCGCTGAGCACCAGCAAGTCGGACCGGGGGCGCTCGGCCAGCGCGTACCCGAGTGCGAACATGCCGCCATTGGAGTGGCCCATCAGCACGACCGGAAGACCGGTGGCGCGGGCCGTCTCGACATGAGCCTGGATCTGGTCGAGCACATCGGTCCAGACCTCGACCCACGCCCTGCGGCCGCCCGATGCCCCAAAACCGATCTGGTCGTACGCAGTCACCGCCAGGCCGGCACTTGCCAACCGGTTCCCCACCGCTTCGTACCGTCCTGAGTGCTCGGCGATGCCGTGACACAGGACCACCTCGGCCCGCGGTTCACCGTCGGGCATCCAGCGACGCACGAGTTCGTGGACACCGGCGGAGGTCTGAGATGGAAAGGCGGTGCTGGTCAACGGAGCTTCCTGGTCTTCTGCATCCTACGGCTCCCGTCTCCCGTCGCTGTCAGCGGTGGAACGGCGGGGTCACCCTGGTCAACGGATGCCAGGCACCGCGGATCTCCACCTCGATGGGCGCGTCCGAGGGTGGCTCGAGGTAGCCCAATCCGATCCCAGCGCCGAGCGCGGGACTGAAGTTGCCGCTCGTCACCCAACCTCCGGACTCGCCTGCCCGCAGCGGGTTCCCTGGTCGGGGAATCTGACGACCGCCGGTGGTGAAGGCCACCAGCGCCCGAGGGAGCTCGGACCGTTCGGCTTCGAGCGCCGGCCTCCCGACGAAGTCGTGGTCCCACGCCACCGCGAAGCCCAGTCCGGCCTGGAGCGGTGTGACGTCCTCGCTGAGGTCCTGGCCCCACAGCGGCAGGCCCGCCTCGAGTCGCAGCGTGTCGCGGGCGCCGAGGCCGCACGGCACCGCGCCGCGTTCGAGCAGGTCGGTGAACAGGGCCGCCAGCGCGGCCGGCGGCCCGACGATCTCACCTCCTCGCTCCCCCGTGTACCCGGTGCCGCCCACCCGGACCTCGCTTCCGTCGAACTGCGACGTCACGAGGCGGCCCCTGGCCACCGACACGCTCAGCGCGGCCTCGAGCAAACCGGGCGCCTCGGGGCCCTGCACCGCGATCGCGGCGGTGACGGGCCGCAGGTCCTCGACTTGCACGTCGGATCCTGCCGACCGCAACTCGTCGAGCACGCGGAGGTGGTTCGCCCCGTTCGGCATGACCCACAGTTGGTCGTCCCACCTCCACACCATCAGGTCGTCGATCACCCCCCCGGCGGGGTTGAGCATCATCGTGTACTGCGTCCGGCCGGGGTCGAGGAGGGCGACGTCGTTGGTGAGCCTCCACCGGGCGGCCCTCTCGGCATCGGGACCTGCGAGCACGGCCCGCCCCAGGTGCGAGACGTCGAAGACGCCGACGCCGGTCCGCACCGCCCGGTGCTCCTCGAGGACTGAGGAGTACTGGACCGGCATCGACCAGCCGCCGAAGTCGACGAACCGGGCTGCGAGCCGCCGGTGAACGGCGTCGAGCGGGGAGGTCGTGGTCACCGCGCGGTCGTCACTCGGTGACCGATCCGCCCCGGTCGAGACGTGTGACCTGCGGAGGGCCGGGGATCCGCGTGGGCACGGGGGTGCTCACGTTGGGAGGGTGCTCGAGGCCGTACTTGTCGACCAGGTTCAGGAAGTCACGCTGGTAGAGGATCTTGACCCGCACCTCCGGGTACAGCTCGCGCAATCGGCGCACTTTGGCGTTCTTCTTCGTGACGAGCCGTTGGCTCATCGTGGTGATCTCGATGTAGAGATCGTCCTCCGGCAGGTAGAAGTCGGGCGTGAAGTACTGGGTCGGCCGGCCGTCCCGGTCCCAGGCGACGGGAAACGACTTCGGCTCGTACTCCCATTCGACCCCGTAGAAGTCGAGCAACAACGCGAACTGGCGCTCGCTGTTGTGGGCGAACTCGATGTCGCCCGCGGTGGCCGGCGCTGCGCTCAGGTGGCCTCCGCCATCGGCTGCGGCTCGGCCACGGGATGAGGGGTCAGGTCGAGCAGATCGCCGCTCAACTCCTCCTGGACCGGTCCGATTGCGATCCCGAACACGCCCTGGCCGCGCCGGAACACGTCGACGACTTCGTCCGGGGAGTGAGCGGCGAAGATCGTGCTGCCGTCCGAGAGAAGGGTGACGTCGGCCAGCGGCTGATCCGAGTCGAGTTGATGGCGGAGGATCTGGACCGCGGAGCGGATGCGCTTCAGGCTCATGCCGGCATCGAGCAGTCGCTTGATGACCTTGAGCTGAACGAGGTCGGTGAACGAATAGAGGCGTTGCGAGCCCGAGCCGCTCGCCTCCTGCGCCGAAGGCCGCAAGAGATCGGTGCGGGCCCAGTAGTCCAGCTGCCGGTAGGTGATGCCCACCAGCCTGCACACTTGCGGCGCCCGGTAGCCGAACCCACCGCCTTCTGCTTCCACGGTTGTCTGCCGATCGGTCGCCTCTGGCATGCTCCCTCTTCCACTCGCCGGCTCGTATGGTCCGTCGCTCGTAGGCTGCGTCGCCACCCGCCCGAGTACTGACCGTCGCACTGACCGTCGCGCAGGCACTCACACCATCGTAATTCTGCGCGTGTCATTCCGCTCGCGAGACAGGAAGGTACCGGTGACGACGCGGAGTTGTCAACAACCTGTGGAGAACTCGCCCTCTCACGGGTCCGAGCAGGCGTCAGCCGGGGTGCGGTTCGTCGCCGGGTTCGTCGAGGAAGTCTTCGACGGTGAGGTCCTCGAGCAACTCCCGGAACTCCTCGATCTCCGCCTCGTCCTCGTCGTCGCGGATCTCGATTCCGGCCTCGTCGAGCACGGCCGGCTCGGCGAAGACGGGTGTGCCGGTGCGCACGCACAGCGCGATCGCATCCGAGGGGCGGGACGACACGGTGATCTCGCGACCGTCGAGGTCGAAGATCAGCTCGGCGAAGAAGACGCTGTCGCGCAGCTCGGTGACGGTCGCCCGCACCAGCCGGGCACCGAGGGCGGCGATCGTGGCGGCGAGCAGGTCGTGTGTCTGCGGGCGAGGCGGCTGGTTCCCCTCCATCGCCGAGCTGATGGCCATCGCCTCCACCGGGCCGACCCAGATGGGGAGGAAGCGCTCACCCCTCTGCTCGCGCAGCAGCACGATGGGGGTGTTCGAGGGGACTTCGACCCGGACCCCTGTGATCACCATCGGTATCACCTGCACGTCCATCACCGGAAGCCTATCAGCGTCGAGGAAACACGCTCCGTCGGAACGAGACCTGATCATCCCTGAAGGCGGCGAGGTCGAGCACCGCCCAGATCTGGCGCAGGTTGCGGTACAACCCTTCGTGGTCGAGCCCGTAGCCGATCAGGAACTCGTCACCCACCTCGAAGCCCCGGTACTCGAGCGGGACATCCACGATGCGCCGCGTCACCTTGTCGAGCAGGGAGATACAGCGCACCGATGCCACCGATCGCTCTTCCAGCATCCGGCGCAGGACCGTGAGGGACAGCCCGGTGTCGACGATGTCCTCGACCAGGATGACGTCGCGATCGAGCAGGGAAATCGCCGTGTCCGTCTGGATGCGGATGCGCCCGCCCTCCCCGAAGCGATTGAGGAGCAGGAAGTCGACGTCCAGGTCGAGGCGCACCTCCCTGACCAGATCGGCGAGAAACCACAGCGCGCCGGTGAGGACGCCCACCATCACCGGCCGGCGCCCGGCGTAGTCGTCCGTCAGCACGGCGCCCAGCTCGCCGACCCGGGTGCGGATGTCGTCCTCGGTGAGGACCAGCGTGTAGGGCTCAGCCATCGAACAAGGGCCCGACGATCCAACCGAATGCCTCCCGGACGTCTGGCACGTCGGCGGTGAGCACCTCCGGCACGACCTCCTCCACCACCTCGACCGGCGCCATCGGCTGCAGCGAGCCGACGAACAGCAGCGCCTGCAACCTCGCCACCGCCGCCAACTCGGACTCGTCGACCTGGCGGACCCGCAGCGGTGAGCCGCGCCGGACGGTGTCGACGATCCGGTGTTCCTCGAAGCCGTGATCGAGCAGCGTGGCGGCATCCGAGAAGTGCGCCCGGGGTCCTTCGGCCCCCATCACCACCGTGTAGAGCGTCCGTCCGTCCCGGACGGCCCCTGCCACGATCACGAGCCCAGCCCGGAACGTGAACCCGGTCTTCACCCCGAATGTGCCCCGATACGAGGTCAGCAGGTCGTTGGTGGCCTCGGCGATGCGCTCGGAGCCATCGGGCGCGTCGGTGATCCGGTAGCGGGTAGTCCCGACCATCTCGGCAAACCGTCCGTTCGTCATCGCGAAGCGAGCCAGGGTCAGGAGGTCGCGGGGCGACGAGAAGTGGCCGTCGGCGTCGAGTCCGTGCGGGTTGACGAACGACGTCGCGGTCATCCCGAGTCCCGCCGCCCGGGCGTTCATCCTCGCGACGAAGGCCTCGACCGAACCGGCGAGGTGCTCCGCGACGGCCGTGGCCGCGTCGTTGCCCGACCGTATGAGCAGCGCGTAGACGAGCATCTCCATCGGCAGGCGCTCGCCCTCCACCAGGCCGATCGTCGCCTCCCCCACACCCGCGGCCCGCGCCGAGACGGTCACGACCTCGTCCAACCGGCCCGACTCGATGGCGAGCAGCGCCGTCATGATCTTTGTCGTGGACGCCATGGGCCGGGGGTCGTCGGCGGCCACCGCCGACAGCATCAGGTCGTTGGTCTCGTCGTACAAGACCCAGGCCGGAGCCGACACGACCGGCGGGCGGGGAGGAGGCACCCGCTCGATGGGACGCGGCGGCGCCACCGCCGCCACCTGGGTCAGGGCGAGGAGCAGTGCTCCCAGCACCGGGCCCTTCATTCCAGCAGCCGTCGCAGCTCGGCGGCCAGCAGCCCGCGATGGAGCGCCATCATCGACTCACCGCTCGATTCCACCACGTTCCGCGCCTGCTCCCGGCCCTCCGGATTGCGGATCCGAAGGAGGGGCGCGGCCAGTTGGGCGATGACATCGACCTCCCGCTCGGCGGCGTGCTTCACGGCACGCAGGTGACGAGGCTCCAGGCCCTGGGCGAAGAGCCGCCGGGCCTCGGAAGCGATCATCAGCGCTTCTGGGGGATACACGTCGTCCTGGGGCTCCTCGATCAGGCCGTGACTCACCAGTGCCTCGAGCTGCTCGGAAGCGAGACCAGAACGGCGCAAGAGCTCGGGGCTGGTCAACGGCTCGGAGCGGTGATCGAGCAGTCCCGTGCCCGGGCCCGGATCCGCCTCATCGAACTCCTCGCCGCGTTCCCACAGCGTCAGCTTCGACTTGATGACCTTGAGAGGGAGGAAGTGATCCCGTTGCTGACGAAGGATGAAGCGGAGCCTGTCGAGGTCCGAGTAGTCGAAGAGTCGATACCCGCCGTCCGAGCGGGCAGGGGCCACGAGGCCCTGAGACTCGAGGAACCGGACCTTCGAGATCGACACATCGGGGAACTCTTCCCGCAGTTCGTTGATCAGCTCGCCGATCGAGAGGAGTCCGTCCTCGTCGCTCGGTGGCCCGGTCTCAGCCATCTCCGTGTGCGACGATCAGATGGAACCGGCCGATGAGAACCTCGTCGCCTGGAAACAGCTGCTTTTCGTCGACCCTCGTCTCGTTGACGTACGTCCCGTTGGTGGAGCCCGCATCCTCGACCCGCAAGCCCTCTGCGTCGGCCACGAAGCGGCAGTGGTGGCGGGAGACAGTGACGTCGTCGAGGAAGATGTCCGAGTCCGGATGGCGGCCGACGGTGGTCGATCCTGTGTTGAGGATGAACGTCAGACCGGCGCGGGGGCCACGCTCCACCACGAGCGCGAAGCCGTCGAAGCCCTCGACGTCGGCGGCCTCTTCCCGGGTGAGCGCCGGGTGCTGCTCGGCCACCGGCACATAGGCCACGGTCGGATCGGTTTCGATGTGGGTTCCGCAGGAAGGACAGGTCGACACCCCTGCGACGAGCTCCGCGCTGCAGTTCGGACACATCGTCATGACATCACTCGGTCAGGCGGCGGTAGGCAGCCGCATCCAGCATGGGGGGGAGATCCTCGGTCGGCTCCATCTCGATCAGCCAACCCTCGCCATAGGGGTCCGAGTTGATGAGCTCCGGCCGTTCGACGACCGTCTCATTCACGGCAGTGACGGTGCCGGCCACCGGCGCGTACACCTCGCCCACCGACTTGGTGCTCTCGACTTCGGCCAGCAGGCCCCCGGCCTCCATCGCCGCTCCCACCGCCGGCAGTTCGACGAAGACGATGTCGCCGAGCTGGTCCTGGGCGTAGTCGGTGATGCCGAGACGGAATGACGCTTCGCCCGGTCGGATCCATTCGTGGTCTTCTGTGTACAGGAGTTCGTCGGGAAGCTGCATCCGGGCGATGGTAGCGGTCGGCCCGGCGCCGATGGGAGGTCCGGATGCACGTCACGCCAGGGAGCGGCGGGCGTCGGCCAGGTAGGCGAAGCCGACCCACCAGTAGAGGAACAGTCCCAGGGCGCCGGCGATCCATGCCGCGGGCGCGAACATCCATGCCAGCACGTCCGCCGACACCAGGTAGAACGACGGGATCGCACCGTACAGCAGGAACGTTGCCACCTTGCCGAGGTATCGCACGGCGAGCTTGGTGACACCGCGGCGGAAGAGGTAGACAGCCCCGGCCGCCACCAGCGCCTCCCGCACCAGCAGTGGCACTCCGAACACCGCTGGCAGCACCCCGGCGATGAGGCCCGCCAGCAAGGCCGAAGCGATCATCAGGCGGTCAGCCAGTGGGTCCAGGACCGCCCCCAACTCCGACTCCTGGCCCAGTCGACGCGCCAGGTAGCCGTCGACCCAGTCCGTACCGCCGATGACGAAGATGAGCAGTGCGGCCAGTCCGACCCGCTCCTGTCCCAGCAGCACGTACCAGAAGTACGGAACGGCGAGGAGACGGGCGAAGGAGACCGCGTTGGGGACCGTCCACACCTGGTCCGACATCGGGGGGATGCTACGGCCGCCGGGCAGCCGTGCGCGCTCAGGCAGACTTCTCGACCAGGTGACAGGCGACGTAGTGGCCGCCACCCTTGTCCTCGAGCGGAGGGTGATCCTCGATCTCGCAGATCGGCTGGGAGAACGGGCAGCGGTCGATGAAGCGGCACTTGGGTGGCGGGTTGATCGCCTTGGTGATGCCACCGAGGATCTCGACTTGGGGCTTCTCGAAGCTCGGATCGGGAACGGGCACCGCCGACAGGAGCGCCCGCGTGTACGGATGGAGCGGATTGCTGAGGATCTCCTCGGTGTCGCCGATCTCCACGATCTTGCCGAGATACATCACGGCGATGCGATCGCACATATACCGGGCCACCGCCAGATCGTGGGTGATGTACAGGTAGGACACGTTGAAATCGTCGGCCAGCTTGAGCATCAGGTCCATGATCGAGATGCGGATCGACACGTCCAGCATCGAGGTCGGCTCGTCGGCGACGACGAAGCTCGGATCCAGCACCAGCGCCCGCGCGATCGCCACCCGCTGGCGCTGGCCGCCGGAAAGCTCGTGCGGATAGCGGAAGAGGAAGGTCTCGGGAGGCGTGAGGCCGACCAGTTGCAGCATCGCGGCGACTCGCTCCTCGCGTTCCAGCAGGCTGCCGATGTTCTGGACGGACAGGGGCTCGGACACGGTCTCGAACACGGTGCGGCGCGGATTCATCGACTCGTACGGATCCTGGAAGATCATCTGCACGCGGCGCCGGAACCTGGACATGTCCTTGTCCTCGATGTGCGCGATGTCGATGAGGTCGTCTGATCCGTTCGGCTCGCCGAGGAGGATCTGGCCGCCTGTCACCTCGGACAGCTTGACCAGCATGCGTCCGGTGGTGGACTTGCCGCATCCCGACTCGCCCACCAGCCCGAGCGACTCGCCAGGCGCGATCTCGAAACTGATGCCGTCGACCGCGTGGATGAAGTCCACCGGCTTGCGGAACATGCCCCGGGAGACTGGGAACAGCTTCGTGAGTTGGTCGACCTTGACCAACGGCTGGCTCATTTGATCAACTCTCCGATCTCGGGGACCTCTTCCCAGTTCCAGCACGCCACGAGATGCCCGCCTCCGATGTCCTCGAGGGGCGGTTCGACGGTGTGACACTGGTCCGTGGCCCAGGGGCAGCGAGGATGGAAGCGGCAACCGGCGGGGGGATCCAACAGGTTGGGGGGCTCCCCCTCGAGCGGAGCCAGCTTCCGGCGCGGCCCGGTGACAGAGGGGGTGGAGGACAGCAAGAGGAAGCTGTAAGGGTGCCGCGGCCGGGCGAAGACTTCCTTCGTCGGCCCGATCTCCACCAGCTTGCCTGCGTACATGACGCCGATGGTGTCCGTCACTTCCGCGATGACTGCGATGTCGTGGGAGATGTAGATGATCGACATCCCCAGCTCGGCTTGGATCTTCTTCAGCTCCTGCAGGATCTGATCCTGGACGATGACGTCGAGCGCGGTGGTCGGCTCGTCGGCGATGATCACCTTCGGGTCGCACGAGAGGGCCATCGCGATGATCGCCCGTTGCCGCATGCCACCGGAGAACTCGTGCGGATACCGGTTGGCCATGGCCGGGTTCAGTCCCACCAGTTGGAACAGCCGCTCGATCCTGTCGTTGGAGGCGGCCGTGGACAGCCGCGGCCGGAAGTGCAGGTCCATCGCCTCCCGAATCTGGTCGCCGACCCGGTACACGGGGTTCCAGGCGTTCATCGCTCCCTGGAAGACCATCGAGATGTCACTCCAGCGGCGTTGGCGCATTTGCTCTTCGGTGAGGGCCAGGAGGTTGGTCCCGTCGAGTCGGATCTCGCCCGACTTGAACACGGCGTTGTCGGCCACCAGCCGCAGCAGCGACATGGCGATGGAGGTCTTCCCGCAGCCGGATTCGCCGACGAGGCCCAACGCCTCACCGGAGTGCAGGGTGAACGTGACGTCCTCCACCGCGGAGACGTCGCCTTTGTCCGTCCTGTAATTCATGACGAGGTGATCGACTTCGAGCAGTGGCCGGCTCATTGGACGCGCCTCACCGACGCGGTCGTGGGAATCATGCGGGTTCAGCGTCTCCTCAGCCTGGGGTTGATGACTTCGTCCATGGCGCGACCGACGAGGAAGAAGGCCGCCGCCAGCAGGGTCACCGCCAACCCGGCCGGGAACACCAGCCACCAATACGTGTCGCCCTGCAGGAGGTAGCCCTCCGTGTTGGCGAGGTTGATCATCAGGCCCCACGATGTCTTCACGTTGAGGAGCCCGAGGAACGAGAGGGTCGCTTCGCTCTGGATCGCGGCGGTGACCGTGAACATCATGTAGAGGAAGCTGAGGGGCATCACGTTCGGCACGAGGTGACTGAGGATGATGTGGGAGTTGCTGCCGCCCGCCACTCTGGCGGCGTCGATGAACGGCTTCACCTTCACCGCCAACGCCTGGGACTTGAGCACGATGGCGACGCCTCCGAAGCCGCCCAGGAGCCCGATCACGAGCGCCAGGTGCCAGAGCTCGAAGCGGATGATGGCGCCCAGCACGATCAGCACGGCCAGCGCCGGGATCATGATCAGCAGGTCGGCGAGGCGCATGAAGAAGGAATCGAGCGCCCCCCCGAAGTAGGCGGACACCGAGCCGACCAGGGTGGCGATCAGCACGGTGACCGTGGCAGCCAGGATGCCGAGTCCGAACGCCGCCCGCGCCCCCGACATGAGCTGGGACATGATGTCACGACCCAGTGGGTCCGTGCCCAACCAGTGCCGCCGGTCGGGCGGGGCCGGTTGGAGGGGCCGCTCGAAGGTGTCCCCGAGCTGGATGTCGCGCGGGATGCGCTGGTCGATCAGTACCGCGAGGGCGTCGATCTCGCGCAAGGGATCGGTGACCTCCTCCACGAATGTGACCGTGACGGTGGGGGGATTCCGCTCGAGTCCGCTCACCGGGTTGTAGACGGAGTTCGACCAGTAGCCGGTGGCGAAGAAAATTGTGGGGAGGATGGCGGCGATCCCGAACATGGCGATGATGGCCAAACCGATGAGCCCGATCGGATTCGAGCGGAACAGCTTCCAGTTGGCGCGCACCGACCGCCGGAACAGCATCCATCGGATCTTCCAGAGCGAGTCCTTGAGGATCGCCCTGTCCATTTCGACCTCGGGGAGATCCTCTGGCAGTTCGGGACGTTCGATCAGGTCGGTCATCTCAGGTGTCTCCTACGCCGACCCTGACACCCGGATGCGGGGGTCGAGCACGCCGTACAGCATGTCCACCACGAAATGCCCGACCAGCGCCAGGACGCCGATGAACGAGAATGCCGCCACTGCCACCGGGATGTCTTCACGCGTCACGGAGGAGACGAGGAGCTCGCCCATCCCCGGCCACGAGAACACCGTCTCGGTGATGATCCCCCCGTCGAGCACGGTTGCCACGGCCAGCACCAGCGAGGTCGTGACCGGCAACAGTGCGGTACGGGCGGCGTGCTTGTCGCGCACCGCCTTCTCGCTGAGACCTTTGGCGCGGGCGGTGAGGATGAAGTCCTCGCTCATCGTCTCCAACATGGAGCTGCGGGTGAGCAACATGATCCCGGCGAAGTTCACCGCCGTGAGGACACCGACCGGCAGCAGGAGGTGGCGGGCGATGTCACCGGCGTAGAACCGCATGTCGATGCCCGACTGCGTGCCCCACCAGTAGTAGAGGAACCCGACGAGGACAGCGAGCGTTCCGCCCCACCGCATCCCGATCGACCCTCGATGGTCGCGGATCTTCGAGGCGATGATCTGCACCGTGAACAGCAGGGCGGAGGTGATCGCCACGGTGTAGAACAGCCGTAGGAAGACCTGGTTGGCGGTGAAGGGAGCCTGCCTCCAGTTCCCGGGGTCGAGGAACTTGCTGATCGGCAGCCAGCCCATCTCGGCTGCGAAGAACCAGATTGCCACCAGCGCGAACCATGGGTAGAAGACGGTGAAGAGTCCCACGCCACCGATCGTGATGGCCATCTCGCCCCGCTTGTTGCGCCGCCACGCCAGGTACTTGCCCGCCAGGAACCCGGCCCAGTAGTAGGTGACGAGCGCGGTGAGGAAAAGGACGAGGGTGCGCGGCAGGCGTTCGCCGATGATGTCGGTGACCGGACGCGGGTATTGGTTGAACGAGACGCCGAGATCGCCCCGGAAGAAGTTGCCCATGTAGTCGAGGAACTGGACGTGCATCGGCTTGTCGAAGCCGAGTCGTTGGATGGCGATCTGGCGCGCCTCGGGCGGGAGGTTCGGGTTGGTGGCGAACTTCTGCGCCACGATGTCGCCGGGGAGCGCATAGAGCAGGAACCACGTCAGGGTGATGAAGACGAGGAACAGCACCACCATCTGAATCAGACGACGCGTGAAGTAGCGGGCCACCAACTCCTCCTCTCACCAGCACCGACGACCATCAGGTGTATGCCCGCCGGTACCTGCGCATGTTACCGGCCGGTCTACGGCGCCCGTCGCCGTTCGCACCCGGTCGTGACGGTTCCTCACGTCTCCCGGGCGGAGAAGTCAGGGACGGTCAAGACGTGGCTCAGTCGGTCACGAGGCGGTGGTTGGTGTTGGGCGGGGTCTGAGGACCCCGCCCAACACCGGTCGCACTTCGCTCAGGCAGCCGTCGTCGACGCTGCCAGACCACCGAAGTTCTGGATGCCGTCGAGCACCGTCGTGAACGGGAACTCGATGGTGTTCCGGTACGCCTCGATGATCGGCGTCGTGAACAGCACCACGTAGGGCACGTCCTCGGCGAGGATGGCGTCGGCCGCGAAGATCAGATCGCGTGCCTCCTCCAGCGTCTTCGCCCGTGCGAACTCGTCGAAGATGGCGTCGAACTCGGGGTTGCTGTAGCCCGGAGTGTTGAAGCCGCCGTCCGCCGAGTCCTGCGCCGTCGTGAAGAACGAGAAGATGTGATCCGGGAACGGGGTGAGACCCCAGCCCAGGATGTACATGTCCCAGTTCATCACGGCATCACCGGTGGCGAACACCTGGTCGACGATGACCGAGAAGCCGGTCGGGTTGGCCGTCACGGGGATGCCCATCTGGCGTGACCACTGCTCGATGAAGAGCGAGTAGGTCGCCCGCAGCGGGTCGTACCCGGGTCCGGGCGCCAGCAGCTCCATCGGCGGAACCACGTTGCCGTTCGGGTCGGTGAGACCCTGGCCCTCGGGGATGACGTCGAGGTTGCCCTCGTCCCACATCGGCTCGGTCGTCCAGGTGAACCCTGCATCGACCAGCAGCTGCTTGGCGGTCTCGAAGCGCTCCTGCTCCGACAGCCCGTCACAGGTGCCGGTCAGATCCGGGTTGGCCCAGAAGCTGTTGCCGGGGGGCACTTGGCTGTTGGCGGCTATTGCCGACCCACCCAGGACCGTGTTGGCCATGAAGTCCTTGTCGATCCGACAGGCCACGGCCTGGCGGAACGCCACGTTGTCCATCGGTGCCTTGCGGGTGTTGAACGCCAGGTAGCGGTACCCGTTCTGCTCGTTGACGATCACGTTCAGGTTCGGGTCGGACAGCACCAGCTGCTGCAGGCCGCGCTGGAGGCCCAGCGGGTTGAGCAGGAAGTCCACCGCACCATCGGTCAGTGCGAGCACTGCCGCGTTCTGGTCCGAGTAGAGCGAGAACGTCACGTCGGTGGCGTAGGGACCCTCGACCCAATCCGCGATCGCTTCGGTGCCGAGGTCTCCACCCCACACCTCGGTCTCGCCCGACGGGTTGGTGTACTCGACTGATCCGTTGTCGTACACGACGAAGCGGGCGCCGCTGTCGTAGTAGTTGTCCGCCGCGACATTGCGCCAGAAGGCGCCCGGCTCCCACTCGCTCGAGTTGAACGCGGTGGCGTTCGGGCTGCCGAGACCGGACGTGGAGTACATGCCTTCGAACGTGTCGTTGGCGTCAACGATCGGGCCCCAGAAGTGCTCGGCGTAGATCGGGGCGACCCCCACGGAGAACGGCCAGATCGCCAGGCCGGCCTCGAAGTTGAAGGTGATCTTCACGGTCATGTCGTCGAGTGCCTCGACCGACAGGACACCCTGGTTGTCGTCGGATGCGACCGGCCACAGGCTCGGGAAGTTCCCGCCCAGGCCGTCGTACTTGACGATCGTGTCCCAGGTGAAGACGACGTCGGCGGCATCGACCGGCTCGCCGTCCGACCACGTGACGTCGTCACGCAGAGTCACGGTCACCGACCAGTTGTCACCGTCGGCCACCACTTCCGGTGGCGTGTCCTCCTCGGCAATTCCCGGCACGAGGGTGTACGTCGGCGGCTGGTACGTGTAGAGCCCGAACATGCCGGGGTTCACGTAGTTGGTCCAGACGTCGTTCTCGGTGTCCAGCGAGGCCCACGGGTTGTCCGTGGTCGGATCGCTGAAGATCGCCATCGTGTACTCGAACGCACCGGGACTCGGCGTGTCGTCGTCGGCGGGTTCGGTCGTGGCTGTGGTGTCGCCGGGCGCAGTGGTCGCCGTGGTGTCCGGCGTGTCCGTCGTTGCCTCCGAGCACGCCGCGACGATCATCGCCATGACGGCCAGGAGCGCAAGCCAGCGCCATCGACTGGTGGTGGTATTCACCGTATGGTCCTCCTATTTCCTCCCTGACAGTGACGACCGGGCACACCGGCTGTGGCCTGTCGCCATGGACGAGCATAGGAAGGGGCGTGAAGGCCCCGCAACACGTGCGGGACGGCCGCGCCGACTTCCGATGCTCCCATGATGAACGTGCGACGGCATCGACGCGGTTCCCGGTATGCAAAATCTGCATATGGAGCCTGGTCGGTTCGGGACTCACACTCCCCGACCCGAGCGGGAACGACGCTCCGGGGCGACCTGCAGGATTCCTCCGGCAGTTGGCAGT
>CAZCRP010000024.1:0-2161 GCA_964501055.1 uncultured Acidimicrobiaceae bacterium | reverse complement strand
TCGGAGGCTGTCCACATTCCCGCGTTCGTCGCGATGACGGTGATAGCAGCGGCAGGGTTGGTCGGCTTGATCGGAAATCCCCGCCGAGCGGGATCGGCGACGCATGTCATGGCGCTTGGCTTGGCGATGTTGCTCGTTGCCCTCATAGTGGGTGACCCCGACAACCACGGGGGCCATGGTTTGTTCGTTGATCCCCTGGTGGTCGTAGTCGCACTCCCGGTCCTCGCTGCGGCAGCGGTCGCCGTTCCATGGCGGGAATGGAGTCGTGGTGGGCTGAGGCGTCCCATCCTGCTTTGGCTTGCGGTTCTGGCATTGCCGCTTGTCTGGTTCGGGGTGGACCAGGCGCTGTTGCAACGCAATACCTGGCCGCCTCTCGCCGACCCGCATCATCAGGCCCACTGGATGGTGATGGCCGAAGTCGCCTTTGTCATCCCGATGGTGACGGCCGGAGCCGCCCTGTCTGGAGGAGGCTGGCGAGCCGCAACCGCAGTTGCCGCCCTGGGCGCATCGGCAATCGCCATCCCGTCGCTCTTCTACCACGACGCCGCATCCGCGCTCCCTCTCTGGAGTGCGATCCTGGGAACACTCTGGGCAGCAGCCGCCCTCTCGGTCGCAATTCGAGAATCGCATCCGACCTGACCCACGCTGCGCGTACGCGAGCAGCAACACATTCCGTCATGGGCGCGCCGCCCGGTCACGACCGCCGCCTGTCGCTGAGCTTGGTCGAAGCTTCGCCTGTCAGGGCCGTGTGTGGAGAACCGATCGATTCAGATGGTGCGTATTGGGTCTGACAGGTGCAGTCGAGTCACGACGGAGAGGAGCACCCACATGGCAGAGGAGACGCTTTACGACAGACTCGGCGGCGTGTTTGCCATCGCGGCGGTGATCGACCACTTCAGCGATGCGGTCGTCGAGAACCCCATCGTTGGCCAGGCCTCACAGAACCCCGCCCTGCGGGAGTGGCACACAGACCAGCTGAGCAGACTGCCTGGCTTGAAATTCATGCGCACTCTGTGGGTCTGCAACGTCGCGGGTGGACCGTTCGAATATGTGGGCACCAAGCCGGGGACGACGCCTCTCGGCCTGGAAGACGCACATCGCGAGTTCCGAATCGCTCCCGAGGAATTCGACGAGGTAGCGGCCGAGCTTGGGCGCTCCCTCGACTTCGCCGGCGTGCCCCAGCAGGAGAAGGAAGAGGTTCTCGCTGCTTTCGCGGCACACAAGAGCGAGGTGACAGTGAACGGGTAGCGGCGGCAGGAACCATACGACAAGAGCCCCTGGGTCACCCCAGGGGGCTCTTGTCCGTCTGCCGGCTTGTGGACGGGTCACCTCCGATGGCGGTACCCCCTCCGCGGAGTTGAGTTCTTGAGGACAGTCACAGACCAGCCTCGGTCGCGCCGTATGTGGCCTGTTCAGTGGTGTACCCGTCGAATTTCAGTTGGTCGATGAGGCCGCCACGAGAGAACGCCATGATGCTGAGATAGTTCTCGGCTGTCTTGGCCGCCTGCTCATACCAGTCAACATCGACTGCATCGACCGCGAACGTGGCGTCCGCGGTGGAGTATTGCTCGTACTCCAGTTGGGCGATGAGGCCGGACCGCGAGAACGCCATGATGCTGAGATAGCCCTCAGCGGACCTGATGGCATTGCGCTGACTCACAGTGACCGCTGCCTCCGTGGTGGTCGTCGCGATCGGCGCGGCCGTCGTCGTTGGTGCCGTCGTCGTGACTTCGGCGGCCGTCGCGACCGTCTGGCCGTCCTGGCTGGTGGTGGTCGTGGGGTCGGCGGCGACGACGGTGGACTCCGGTCCCTCGTCGTCGGTGGATGACCCGATGGCGCCGAGGACGAAGACAACTGCGAGCGCGATGAACCACCAACGCTTGTACAAGGGCTTGTCTTCGAGTGCTGTTGTGGGGTCCGTCATTGAGTACTTCCTGCAGAGAGTCGGTACCCAAGCATCGGGCGGCGCGGCGTTGGACCGGAGCGGTTTCCGTTCGCGACCCCGTTCAGCCGCGGGAACGAATCGGTCAATCATGCCCAAGTCATGCCGGACCCTGATCGTCGTCCGATCATGCGAGACCCCGCGCGCCAGCCGGGGTTTTCAGTGGTCGGGCTGGGGAGACTTGAACTCCCGACCTCTTGACCCCCAGTCAAGCGCGCT
>CAZCRP010000023.1:7689-16683 GCA_964501055.1 uncultured Acidimicrobiaceae bacterium | reverse complement strand
TCCTCGGTGCGCCGGTCCGTGGCGGCCGTGTAGATCTTGGTGGTGTCCTCGTCCTTGAAAAGTTCTCCGGTTCGCTCGCCGAACTTGTCGTCGATGTTGACGGTGAAGAAGGCGGTCGAGTCCGACACACGCGCCGCCTGCTGCATGTTGTGGGTGACGATGACGATCGTGTACTCGCGCTTCAGATCGAGCATCAGCTCCTCGATCTTGAGCGTGGCGATCGGATCGAGGGCGGAGCACGGCTCGTCCATCAAGATGACGTCGGGGCTGACGGCGATCGTGCGGGCGATGCACAGCCGTTGCTGCTGGCCGCCGGACAGTGACAGTCCACTCGCCTTGAGCTTGTCCTTGACCTCGTCCCACAGCGCCGCCGACCGCAACGACCGCTCCACGAGTTCGTCCATGTCGTCCTTGAAGCCGTTGAGCCTCGGTCCGAACGCGATGTTGTCGTAGATCGACTTCGGGAACGGGTTGGGCTTCTGGAACACCATGCCGATCCGCCGCCGGACTTCCACCGGGTCCACGCCGTCGGCGTAGATGTCCTCCCCGTTGTAGAGGACGTGGCCGGTGACGGATGCGCCTGTGACCAGGTCGTTCATCCGGTTGAGGCAGCGCAGCACCGTGGACTTGCCGCAGCCGCTCGGTCCGATCAGCGCCGTGATCTCGTGACGCGGGATGTCGAAGGAGATGTTTCTGACGGCGGTGAACGACCCGTACTTGACGCTCAGGTCGTGGAGGCTGAAGACGACGTCCGCCGACTGCGGGCGCGGCGAGCGGGTGGGTGGCACCGACTTCGGCGCCGACACCGTCACCGAGTGCTCTTGCATCGTCTCCATCGTCTCTCCCCGATCGACACCACGGTCCTCACCCAGGGCCATGATCTTGCCTCTCGCAGGTGAACATCAGATGAACCGTGGTTGCCAGGACGGCGAATCTCCGAGGCGGCGGGGCGGCACCGGTCACTCTCCCACTCGCACCGCGGCGCGCGAGCCGATCCATCGGGCCACCACCGTCATCACCAGCACGATCGCCAGCAACGCCAGAGCCCCGCCCCATGCGCGCTCGATGCCCGGGGCGAACGGCTGACGCGCCCCGTTGTAGATCTGGAGGGTCAGGGCCCCCATCGCCACATTGACGAGATCGGTGATCACGTTGACGTTGCCGAAGGCGGTCAAGATCAGCGGGGCGGTCTCCCCTGCGCCCCGTGCCACCGCCAGCATCGTCCCGGTCGCCAGGCCGGGCCCAGCGGCCGGGATCACCACCTTGAGAGTGGTCTGCCACCGCCTCGCACCCAGGGCGAACGAGGCAGCGCGCAACTCGTCCGGAACGGTCTTGAGGATCTCCTCGGACGTGCGGACGACGATCGGCAGCATGACGATGGCGATGGCGATGGCACCCGGAAGTGCTCCGAAAGTGATCCGCTGGCCGGATCCGAGGATCACGAGCGCGTACACCGCCAGGCCCACGAAGACCGACGGGATGCCGGTCATCACGTCCGTGAAGAAACGGATGACCTTGGCGAGGACGCCCTTCCCGTAGTCGACCACATAGACGGCGGCGAGGATGCCGATCGGGATGGCCATCGCGCCGGCCCACGTGACGATGATGAGCGTTCCGACGAACCCGGCCGCGTACCCGCCTCCCTCCCGGCGGGGGGGAGGTTCGGCCTGTGTGAAGAAGTCCCAGTCGATCACGGCCGCCCCGCGCCGGGCCACTTCCCACACGATCAGAAGCAGCGGGATGGAGGCGACGAACATCAGGAACGTGAGCGTTGCCGCCAACACCCGGTCCTTCCGGGTCCGGCGGCGGGCATTCCCCTGCACGACCGAAAGTGAGCGGTGGCCCGTCGGCGAAAGCTCGCCCGGCGGGGGCCCTTCGAGCGTCGTCGTCACAGCGCCCCTCCTCCCAGCCGACCGAAGCGGAACACGATCAGCCGGGCGGTCATGTTCACGACCATCGTGACGAGGAAGAGGACGACGCCGATCCCCATGAGGGCGACCAACGTCTCGGGCGCCGCATCCTGGAACGTGGCTGCGATGTGCGACGCCAGTGTGTCGCCGGGGAAGAACAGCTTCGCTCCGAACCGCTGAGAGCCCCCCACCAGCATCAGAACCGCGATCGTCTCGCCGAGCGCCCGGCCGAGTCCGAGCATCGTGGCGCCGACGATGCCACTGAAGCTGCGCGGAAGGACGACTCCCTTCACGACCTCCCACTTGGTCGCCCCGAGGCCGTAGGCGGCGTCGATCTCGTCCCTGGGTGTGGTGGCGACGATCTCCCGGCTGATGGCCGTGATGATCGGAAGGATCATGATCGCCAGCACGAACCCGGCGTGGAAGTAGTTGACGTTCGGGACCGGTGAGGACAGGAAGGGGACCGCGTCGCCGAAGGTGGCAGCCACCCACCGCGTGATCGGGTGGAGGATCGTCGGGACGAACCACAGCAGCCCCCAGAGCCCGAAGATCACCGACGGCACCGCGGCCAGGACTTCGACCATGTACGAGAGCGGTGTGCGCAACCGGGGCGCGGCATAGAAGTTGATGAACAGCGCCACCGCCAGTGCCATCGGCAGCGCCAGTCCGACGGCGAGGGCCGAAGTGAAGAGGGTTCCGTACACGAAGGGCCACGCCCCGTAGTTGCCCGTGAACTCCTGCCGGCTGAATCCGGCCTGCCACTCCGGCCCGAACACGAAAGCGAAGAAGCCCTGGTACTCGAACACCGGAATCGCGTCGACGACGGTCCGGAACACCATCGCGCCGAGGACGAGAAGCACGCTGAGCCCGCTGGTGAGGAGGAGCGCGGCGAACACCTTGTCGCCGTAGCGGGACAGCCCCCGCGCCCGCAGACTCGATGTTTCGCCAGAGAGCCGAGATGCCATGCTCACCCGCCTTCGTCGCTCCGAGGTCAGGGGTGGGGACGGGCCGTCCCCACCCCTGCGGTCTGCTGTCAGTCGAGGGATCCGGTGCGGGCGATGGCGTCGAGCACCCTGGACCGCAGTCCCTCACCCAGCGGGGCGTAGCCCAGTTCGAGGGCCGCCTCGATCGCCTCGTCGCTGGCCACTGCCCACGTCCAGTAGTCGCGGAGCAACTCAGCCGTGTTGCCGTCGTAGCCACACTCCCAGGTGAAGTTCCACACCGCGCCCACGATCGGGTACCCGCCACCCCCCACGCCGAGTATGTCGAACTGGAAGGAATCGGGAATCTCGAGCACCTCCAGTGCCTCCGACGTCGCCTCGAGCGTCGCCTTCACCGGGTTGCCGTCAGAGTTGACGATTTGGGCGGTCGGGAGCTGATTGATCAACGCGTACGCCTGATTGACGTACCCGACACCGCCTGGATTCTGTTCGATGCCGGCGGTCACGCCCTCGTTCCCCTGGCCCCCGACCGTGCCGGCGGGCCACTGGACCTCGGTGCCGCTGCCCAGGGTCCAGGTGGCGGTGTCCGCCTCCAGGTAGGTGGTGAACACGCTCGTCGTCCCCGAACCGTCGGACCGGTGGACGACGGTCATCTCCAGGTCGGGAAGATCGCGATCGGGGTTGAGCGCGGCGATCGCCGGATCGTTGAAGTTGGTGATGCGCCGTTCGAAGATGTCGGCCACGACGTCGCCGGTCAAGATCAGGTCGTCGAACTGATCGTCCCCGAACGCCACCTCGACGGCACCGAAGAGCACCGGCCACTGCAAGGCTTCACAGCCGCGCGACTCGCGCGCTTCGGCCAGCGCATCGTCGCGCAAGTAGCGCTCTGAGGTTCCCCAATCGACCGTTTGGAGCAGGAACTGCTCGATCCCCCCTCCCGAGCCGATCGACTGGTAGTTGATCGTGACGCCCGGTTGCACGTCGTTGGTGTAGATGAACGTCCAGTCCTGGTACACCGGGTTGGGAAAGGTGGCTCCGGCGCCGTCGAGGCTGCCGGACAGGACGCCTGCCGTATCGTCCGACGCGGCAGTGGTGGCGGTATCGCCGGCGGCGGCCGTCTCCAAGGCCCCGGAACCGCCACAGGCGGCAGCGACGAGTACGAGTGCGCCCATCAGGGCCAGGTGCTTCATGCGAGCCATCGTTCGTTGTCTCCCTCATCGGAGTCGCCGTCCTCCCGTGACGGCGGGCGCAGTGCCCTACGCCGACACTCAGGTAAGGAAGGTGATGCGACTTCGTCGCATACCGTCGATGAACGAGAGATGAACGTTTCGCGCTCGATGTTGCGACCTCGAGCGGCTGAAGCCAGCCGCGGTTTCGAGCAGGACTTCAAGTCCTCGCGGTCCGCCGCGGGAACTGTCAGTCGGTACAGTCCCGTCCGGACACATCCAGGTTGCCGGACGACCGCGCGCCACCGCCCGGTCCGAGGAGTTGAACGTGGCCGTCATCACCACCTTGCGGGAAGCCGTCGCCGATCTCGTCGCCGACGGCGACACCGTTGCGCTGGAAGGGTTCACCCACCTGATCCCTCACGCTGCCGGTCACGAACTGATCCGCCAGGGACGGCGCGATCTCACTGTCTGCCGCCTCACTCCCGACATTGTCTACGACCAGTTGATCGGGGCCGGCTGCGTCGCCACGCTCGTCTTCTCGTGGGGAGGGAACCCCGGTGTCGGGTCGCTTCACCGGCTGCGCGACGCCGTGGAGCACGGTCATCCCCGCCCGCTCGCGATCGACGAGCACAGCCACGCCGGCATGGCGGCGCGCTACGCCGCCGGCGCAGCCGGGCTGCCGTTCGGAGTGTTGCGGGGCTACACCGGGAGCGACCTCCGAGGCACGACCATCGCCACGATCGACTGCCCGTTCACCGGAGAACGGTTGGCGGCGGTCGCAGCGCTCAACCCCGACGTGGCGATCATCCACGCCCAGCAGGCCGACCGGGAGGGGAACGTTGCCCTATGGGGGATGTGCGGGGTGCAGCGGGAGGCGGTGCTGGCATCGCGGCGGTCGATCGTCACCGTCGAGGAGATCGTCGAGGAACTGACTCCCACCGGGCCGGGCCACGTGGTGCTGCCGTCGTGGGTCGTCACGGCGATCGCCCCTGTCCCGTCCGGCTGTCATCCGTCGTATGCGCTGGGATACTCGACCCGCGACAACCGCTTCTACCTGGAATGGGATCACATCTCCTCGGACCGCGACAGGTTCCGGGCGTGGATTGAAGCGCACGTCCATGGGACGGCCGACCACCGCGAGTACCTGGAATCGCTGACGCGGACAGCGCTCTTCGGAGGTGGCACCGGTGTCTGACCATGCCGCCACGGCCGAAGGCGGGTACACCGCCGACGAGATGATGACGGTCACCGCCGCCCGCCACCTCCACGACGGCGCCGTCTGCTTCGTGGGCATCGGCCTGCCCAGCGAGGCAGCGAACCTGGCGCTGCGGACCCATGCCCCTGGTCTCGTGCTGGTCTACGAATCCGGCGCCATCGGGAGCCGGCCCGCTGTCCTCCCGCTCTCGATCGGCGACAACGAGTTGGCGGAGACCGCCGCCGCGGTCGTCAGCGTCCCTGAGATCTTCAGCTACTGGCTGCAGGGCGGCAAGATCGATGTCGGCTTTCTCTCCGCCGCCCAGATCGACCGGTGGGCCAACCTCAACAGCACCGTGATCGGGCCCTACACGCATCCCACCGTGCGACTGCCGGGCGCGGGAGGAGCCCCCGAGATCGCGGCATCCGCCAAACAGGTGGTGATCGTGCTTCGCCAACGCCCCAGGGTCTTCGTCCGGGAGGTCGATTTCGTGACTTCGGTCGGGTTCGGGCGCGACGGCCGTGGACGGCCGCCCGAATGGGGCAGCGGCCCGGCGGCCGTCATCACCGACCTCGGCGTGCTGCGACCGGATCCGGTGACGAACGAGTTGACGCTCGTCTCCGTCCACCCTGGGGTCGAGCTCGACACCGTGATCTCGAACACGCAATGGGAACTGGCCGTCTCCCCGGACCTGACCGAGAGCGAACGACCGACGCCGGACGAGCTGGCGGTGCTGCGGAATCTCAAGCAGCGATCCGATGCCGCCCACCGCCGGGGTTCGCCAGGTCGGTGAGCTGCCGTCACCGCGCCATGTCGGCGACGCGCGCCGCCACCAGTTCGATCTCGCTCGCGCGCGCCAGACCCCTCCGCCATCGGGTCGGGATGGAGTCGACCCCCCACCACGCACCGGCGAACTGTCCGCACACGGCTCCGGTGGTGTCGGCGTCGTCGCCGAGATTGACCGCTGCCAGCACTGCCGACTCGAAGTCGCCGCCCCGACCGAACGCCCACCAGGCCGCCTCGAGGCTCCTCACGACGTAGCCGGACCCCTCGATCTGCGGCGGCTCCCGCCTGAGATGGCTTCCCCGGATGACCTCGTCGATCTCCGAATGGATCGGCGCCCTCCGTCGAACCCGATCCCACACCGGCCAATCCGGATCGAGCACCGTCTCCCTGGCCTCCCCGTCGATCAACGCCGCCAGCGCCACACCGGCCACGACGCACGCCGAGACCGCCTGCGGGGCGCGATGGGTGGGCAGACTCGACTCGGCACAACGGTCCACGAGGACGTCGAGGCGGTCTGGGAACGACCGGGCGTGCGCCATCGCCACCGGTGCCAGCCTCATGAGCGATCCGTTGCCGGCGGCGGACTCGCCAGCGATGCCGGAGGTGCGGGCGTCCCCGCCACGTTCGAAGGCGGCGAGGGCGGCGGCCGTCGTGACTCCGATGTCGAAACAGACGCCGCCCACGGCATATCTCCCTCGCCGCCACCAGTCGACATAGCGGCGCGCCTGGTCGTCGAGATCCCACCCCACCTCGAGCAGGGAGTCGGCGAGGGCGAGGGCCATTGCGGTGTCATCGGTCCACTCCCCCGCCGCCAGCCCGTGTGGCCCGCCCGATCGATAACCGGTGACGGGTGGAAAGGTCCCTGGGGCTTGGAACTCGACCGCCGCGCCGAGGGCATCGCCGATCGCCAATCCGACCAGCGCCCCCTCCGCCCGCCGGGTACGCGTGCTCATCGACCGACCCGGGACGCGTCCGTACCGATCATCCCGTCGCCTGTGGCGCGCCGCCTGTCTCCGATGTGAGCCAGCTGAACCTCCTCGACCACCTCGACCACCTCGACCGCCGGGACGGCGCCCGGGGACCTCGCCCCCAAGGTACCCAGTGACAGCACGTTCCCCGGGGACGGGTCACCGCAAGGATTCCTTCAGGGACATGCGCCATGATGCTGCAAGAACGAGAAGGCAGACGAGACGCCGACGATTTCGTCGACCACCCGCTCCCGGATGGCCGTTCGGGCAGGACACTCCGGAGGACGGGTGAGGGGGGTCGGCGACAGACGGGACGCCGCCGTTCGGTCCGACCCGACCGTGCCGGCCAGTGGTTGGACTTGGGGCATCGTCCGGCCAGCGCCGGGGGGCGAGGGATGGCCGACACGAGATCGGACCCGCGGCGGCCGTCTCCGACCCTCCCTCGTACGGGGGGCATCCGGCTCAGGTTCTCGGTGAATTCCTCCCACCGGCGACCTGAGCGGGTTGCCGTGCTGGCTCCTCGTACCGGACCCACGAACCCACGGCGCGGTTCCGCCTGATCCGGTGCGTCGTCCCCGCCTGCGGCATGCCGGCCACCCGAGATGCGGGTTGTGACGGGGGTCGCGTACCCTCCATCCCCGTGCCGTATCGCCTGATCTACTTCGGACTGGGGGCTCTTGCCGTGGCAGTCGTGGCCCTGGCCCTCGTGTTCGCCCGCAGCGGCGACCCGGTGGAGCTGCCCGGACCGGTCGAATCGGTGTATCCGCTGCCGGGTGATGCCGTCCTGATGCAGGGCTTCATCGAAGTCAGGATGCAGGTCGGATACACCCTCGACATCCACGTGAATGGCTTCCTCGTGCCGGCGAACGAAGTGCAGTTCGTGGAAGGAACCGGCGTGTACCGCTGGGCGCCGTCACGGACGAGCCTCTATCTGTCGGAGTGGACTCCTGGGGTGCAGACGGTCCGCATCGTGTGGGACACCGTGGCCGGACTCCCGGACCGGGGTGAATTCACGTGGACTTTCCGGGTGCAGTAGACCCTGTCGTCCGGGGGACCCTGCCGGCACCTCGACGTCAGTTCATCGTCACGCCTGCCGCCCGGCAATCCGCGGCGAAGGAGGCGAGTGCCTCGTCGGACGCGGCGGAATCGCGCAACAGCGTCATCACCCGGCTGACCCCGAGATCGCGATATGCGGCGAGCATACGGGCGCGGTCTGCTCCCGGCTCCTCATTGTCCCTCCACCAGATGTGCACGGACACGGGGAGAGTGGCGGGATCGCGACCGATCTCCTCGCAGCGGGCGCGGATGGTCGGCATTGCGGCCGCCACCGCCTCAGGCGTCATTCCGTCGAGGTTGAGTTCGTCGGCGTAGCGGGCGGCCAGCCGCCACGTCACGTTCGGTCCGTTCCCGCCGACCATGATCGGCACGCGGGGCTGTTGCAGCGGCCGGGGGACGTTGATGGCGCCATCCACGGCGGCGTGCTCGCCTCGATACGTGGCGCGCCCCCGTCCCATCATGGCGGTGATCACCTCCAACTGGTCACGCAAGGCGCCCAGGCGATCTTTGGTGGCAGGGAAGCCGTAGCCGTATGCCTCCCACTCGTCCTGCTTCCAGCCGGCACCGATGCCCAGTTCCATGCGCCCACCCGTCTGGACATCCATCGTCGAGATCATCTTCGCCGTGAGGGCCGGGTTGCGGAATCCCGCGCACAGGACGATGTGTCCGAGCCGCACCCGGGCGGTGACCGCGCCGAGGTGCGCCAGCGTGGTGAAGGACTCGAACGTGATCTCGTCCGTCGGCTCCGGCACCGTGTGGAAGTGGTCGAAGAGCCAGACGGATTCGAAACCGAGATCCTCCGTCTGGCGAGCGACCGCCACCGTCCGCTGCCACGCCACATCCGGGTCCCAACCGTCGTACTCGCCGGTCCATCCCTGGGGAACGATCACTCCCGCCCTCATCCAAGTCTCCTCATCGGCTCGCAGGCCCCATTCGACCACGGTGCGTCCCGACCTGCTCATCGAAGCG
>CAZCRP010000023.1:0-7589 GCA_964501055.1 uncultured Acidimicrobiaceae bacterium | reverse complement strand
GCGTCCCGACCTGCTCATCGAAGCGCCGTGGGTCCTCGTTCCAATAGCGCGACGAATGCCTCCTCGTCGATGACCGGCACGCCGAGGCTCTCTGCCTTCGCCACCTTCGAAGCTCCGGGCGAATCGCCCACGACGAGTGCGGTCGTGCTCTTCGACACCGAGCCGGTCGCTTTGCCGCCGCGGGCTGTGATCGCCGCCTGCGCCTCGTCGCGGCTGAATCCCGCCAGCGTTCCGGACACGACGAGGGTCACACCGGCCAGCACGTCGGACACCACCCCGCTTTCGGGCTCGGGATCCTCCATCCTCACGCCCCCGGCGCGGAACTTGTCGAGGAGGGCGAGGTTGTCCGGGTCGGCGCACCACTCGACCCAAGCACGGGCGATGGTCGGCCCGATGCCGTCGATCGCGACCAACTCGTCCTCGCCGGCCAGGGCAAGGCGGTCGATGGAGCGGTAGGCGCGGGCGAACTCCTCCGCGGCCTTGGGACCGACGTGGCGAATGCCGAGCGCCGTGACGAGACGGGCGATCGGACGGTCGCGGGCCGCGTCGATGCCGTCCATCAGGTTGGCGACCGACACCTCACCCCACCCCTCGAAACCGGCGAACTGCTCTGGAGTGAGGAAGAAGATGTCGGCCGGATCGGAGATCAGCGCTTCGTCGATCAACAGCTCGATCGTCTTGTAACCCAGCCCCTCGATGTCCATCGCCCCCCTGCCCGCGAAGAAGGCAAGCCACTCGCGCAGGCGCGACGGACACGACAACCCGCCGGTGCAGCGCGCCACCTTCTCCCCCTCGGGACGGACGATGGCACTGCCGCACGACGGGCAGACCGTCGGCATCGACCAGATGCGTTCGCTCCCGGTGCGCAGGGACACGACCGGTCCGACCACTTCGGGTATGACGTCGCCGGCCCGTCGCACGACGACCGTGTCGCCGATGCGCAGATCCTTCTGCCTGATCTGCTCTTCGTTGTGCAGCGTGGCCTGGCTCACGTTGGCCCCACCGACGAACACCGGCTCCAACGAGGCGAACGGGGTCACCGCCCCGGTGCGGCCGACATTGATGAGGATGTCCTTCAGGAGGGTGGTGCGCTCTTCCGGTGGGAACTTGTAGGCGATCGCCCACCGCGGGGCGCGAGCAGTGAAACCCAACCGGTCCTGCAGCTCCAGCGAGTCGACCTTCACCACCACGCCGTCTGTCTGATACTCGTGGTCGTTGCGTGTCTCCTCGGCGAGTGCGACGTACTCGAGGACACCGGCGAGATCGGCGACCACCCGCGAGGCGGGGTTGACCTCCAGCCCCAGCCCGGCCAGGTACTCCATCGTCTGGCCGTGCGTGGCCAGGTCGGGGCCCCCCTCGATCACACCGGCCTGGTAGATCCAGATCGACAGCCGGCGCTCACCGGCGATCGTGGGATCCTTCTGCCGCACCGACCCGGCGGCGGCGTTGCGGGGGTTGATGAACACCCGGTCCCCCGCCTCGACCTGGCGTGCGTTGAGCGCCTCGAACGCCGCATACGGCATGTAGACCTCGCCCCGCACCTCCAGCACCGCCGGCGGGTCTGCGCCGAGCAGTCGCGACGGGATCGCGTCGATCATGCGCAGGTTGGCAGTGATGTCTTCCCCAGTGAGTCCGTCGCCCCGGGTGGCGCCCCGCGTGAACATCCCGTGCTCATAGGTCAGCGAGACTGCCAAGCCGTCGATCTTGAGCTCGCACGAGTAGCCGTCCGGGGTGCGTCCGAGTTGACGGACGATCCGGTCCTCCCACTCCTGAAGGTCGCCTGCGGTCTCGGCGTTGTCGAGGCTGAACAACCGGCGCCGGTGGGTGACGGGAGCGAACAACTCGCTGACCTGCCCGCCCACCCGCTGGGTGGGCGAGTCGGGCGTGATCAGGTCGGGATGCTGTTCCTCGAGCGCCTCCAGCTCCCTGACCAGGGCGTCGTACTCGGCGTCTGCGATCTCCGGATCGTCGAGAGCGTGATAGCGATGTCCGTGGTGGCGGATGGCAGCGCGCAACTCCTCCATCCGGGCGACCGGGTCGATGATCGTCATGCCGAGATGATGCCAGTCCGTAGCGACCGGCCGGCCACCGCACACGATCGCCGGCCGCGAAGGGTCCCGGCGACCGCGAGTCGGGCGAAGCAACCGAGCGAGTGCCACAATCTCTGGCATGGCTCGCATTCTCGTGGCGGACGACTCTCCCTCCGTCCGACTGCTGGTCGTGCGCCACCTGCAGGCAGACGGGCACTCCGTGACGGAGGCCGCAGACGGCTCGACCGCCTACGAGATCGGCTGCGAGCAGGAACTCGACCTCGCCATCCTCGACCAGCTGATGCCGGGCATGCTGGGCACCGACGTCCTCCACCGATGGCGGGAAGACGGAAAGGAATTTCCCGTGCTGTTGCTGTCAGCCGTGGACGACGACCACACCATCATCCAGTCGATCGAGCTGGGGGCGGCCGACTACATCAGAAAGCCGTTCTCGATGCCGGAACTCAAGGCGCGAGTCACCTCCCACCTCCCCCGCTGATCCCTCAACCCACCGGTCACGCCGCCGATACATCGGACATGGATGGACCCATCCTCACCATTCTCGCCGTCACCGCCGGACTCAGCGCGTCGCTGGCCGTCGGCCTCGCCGTCATCAAAGTGACGCACCGCGCCATCCAGCAGTACCGCGGCCTCCGCACCGCGTACTACATCGCGGCGCTGGGCGAGATGATGAGCCGCGGCATCCTGCCCAGCCGGCCGCAGCCGGGCTGGGCGGAGGATCCGCTGTTCCACGACGCGATCGCCGACTACCGGCTGATGGTCACGGGCGAGGACCGGCGCTTCGTGGACACGTTCATCGAGACCCTCGGCATCGGTGACGTCCTGGTGAGGAGGATCAGACGCCGCTTCCCGAGATCACACCGGCTCCGCGCCCTCTCCGCCCTCGTCAACCTCGCCGGCCCCGACCATCGTGCGGCGCTCCACGCGCTCATCGACGACCGCAGCCCCCACGTCCGGGTGAACGCCGTGCGCGGTCTCGCCCGCCTCGGCGACGTCGGAGCCATTCACCACATCCTCGACATCGCCACGCGAGTGCGTCCGTGGGAGGCCGCCAGGACCGCCGACGCGCTCCTCGAGATGGGGCCCAGGGCGGTCGAACCGGTCATCGGTTGGATCGAACACGAGCGCTTGCGGCCGGAACGCTCGGTCGAAGGCGTCGCGCTCGCCGCCCGGCTACTCGGCCTGATCGGCGATCCGTCAGCCGAGCCGATCCTCATCTCGCTGCTCGACTCCTCGATCGCCGAATGGAGGATCGCCGCGGCATCCGCGCTGGAGCACACGGGGAGCGACGACGCCATCGAGCCCTTGCGGATCGCGATCCACGACGACGACTGGCGGGTGCGCGCTCGAGCAGTGGTGGCGCTGGGAGCCATGGCAGAACCGGCCGTGACAGACGAGATCGCCCAACTCCTCACCGACGAGGCGTGGTGGGTGCGACAAAATGCGGCCGGAGCGCTCGCCCGCCTCCCGGGAGGGACCGATCGGCTGCTAGTGGCGCTGGAGAGCGAGGATGGCTACGCCGCCGATGCCGCCCTCAACCAACTCACCACCTCCGGCACCCTCGTCGCCCCGCGGCCACCGGGCGCGTGATGCACGCGCTGCTCGCCGGATTCTCGCTCGTCGTGCTCGTCTACTACGTCGCCTATCAGGTGAGCATGCTGCTGCTCGTCGGCGGTTCGGCGATCGCGCTCAGCAGGGAGCGGATGGTCGCCCGATTTGGACGCATCGGAGACATGCTCACCTCGGATCTCGCCCCACCGGTCTCCATCGTCGTCGCCGCATACAACGAGGAGGCCGGGATCGTGGAGGCCATCCGGTCGATGGCCATGGTCTCGTACTCCCGATTCGAGATCGTCGTCGCCAACGACGGTTCCACCGACGGCACGCTCGACAAGCTCATCGAAGCCTTCGATCTCTTCCCCGTTCCGTACCCGGTGCGGATGAGCATCGCCACTGCCCCGATCCGCCGGGTGTACAGGTCGCGCCAACCGATCCCGCTCACCGTCGTCGACAAGGAGAACGGCGGACGGGCCGATGCCCTCAACGTGGCGATCAACGCCGCCCGCTATCCCTACGTGATGGCAACAGATGCGGACGTGATCATCGACCCCAGCGCCCTGATCCACGCCATGCGACTCGTCGCCGAGGACCGTGAGAGGACGCTGGTCGTAGGCGGCAACATCCGGCCCATCAACGGCTGCACCGTGAGCCGCCGCAATGTGGTCGACGCCGCGATGCCGGCATCGATGATCGAGCGCTACCAGTTGCTCGAGTACGTCCGCGCCTTCGTCGCCTCCCGACCGGCCTGGTCCACGATGAACGCCCTCCCGCTCGTGTCCGGTGCCTTCGGCGTGTTCAAGCGCGATGTGGTGGTCGACGTGGGGGGATTCACCGCCGGGCACTTCGGCGAGGACCTGGATCTGACGATGCGCATCCACCGCCACTGTCGCGAGACGGGTATCCCCTACCGGATCGTCTATTCACCGTCGGCGGTGGTGTGGACCGAGGTGCCCCCCACTCGCGCCGTGCTCCGCCGGCAGCGGATCCGCTGGCACCGAGGGCTGATGACGGCGATCCGCGACTTCCGCTCCAGCTTCCTCAACCCGCGTCACGGGAGACTGGGGATGGTGTCGTGGCCGGCGATGGTGATCTTCGAGTTCCTCGCCCCCCTCATCGAATTCGTCGGCTACCTCGTGATCCCGATCGCCATCGTGACCGGCGCGGTCGACCCGCTGCTCGCCGTGCTCCTGTTCCTGCTGGCGGTCTTCGTCGGAGCCATCAACTCGATGTTGGCGCTGCTGCTGGACGAGCGGTTCGGCTACTTCAACGACCCGCGGGAGACGCTGCAATTGCTCACCTTGTGTTTCGTCGAGAACCTGGGGCTGCGCCAGATGACGGTCTGGTGGCGGATACGCGCCATGTTCGGCAGAGCATCCACCAAGGAGTGGGGGAACATGGAACGGCGTGGAGTCTCCAACCTCGCCAAAGCGGGGTGAGTGTGACGCTTCGTGACCGCGGGCCATGCTCCGCTACGCCACCGCGTCGATGATCGCCCCCCCGAGCACTTGGTCTGCGCGATAGAACGCGGCGGTCTGGCCAGGAGCCACCGCACACTGCGGTCGGTCGAAACGCACGGAACCGCCTCCCGTCCATACTGCCGGGACCGCCTCGCCATGAGCCCGGTACTGCACATCGACCAGTGCACCCGCCGCGAGCGGCGCATCGGTCCACGTGACCCGGGTCACCGAGATCGCCGAGCACGCGAGCTGGTCCTTCGTGCCGATCGACACCGTGCGCGAGGCGGGGTCGACGCCGACCACGTAATGAGGCTCCCCGAGCGCCACCCCCACTCCACGGCGCTGTCCCACGGTGAAGCCGGCGATACCGTCGTGGACACCGACCTCGTCGCCTCCCACTGTGACCACGAGCCCCGGCTGGACCGCTTCGGGGGCGTGCGCGCGGAGGAACGAGCGGTAGTCGCGCCGGCCCACGAAGCAGATGTCCATGCTCTCGGGCTTGGCCGCGGTGCGCAGCCCCAGCGCGGCGGCCATCGCTCGAACCTCGGACTTCTCCAATTCGCCGATCGGGAACCGGACCCGCGCCAGCTGGTCCTGCGTGAGCATGGACAGGACGTAGCTCTGGTCCTTGCGCAGGTCACGCGCTCTCCGCAACAGGTGACGGCCGTCGGAGTGGTCGACGCGTGCGTAGTGGCCGGTTGCCACCGCCTGGCAGCCGAAATCGGCGGCCTGGGCCATCAGCCGGGAGAACTTGACCGTGCGGTTGCACTCGACGCACGGGTTGGGTGTGCGACCGGCCAGGTAGTCGGTCACGAACCCGTCGATGACCCCCGTGGCGAAGTCCTCCGTGTAATCGAGCACGTAGTAGGGGATGTCGAGTTGCGCGGCCACGCGGCGGGCGTCCTCCGCGTCCGACACGGTGCAGCACCCGGCGGTGGGCAACTCACCGTTGGGACCGGCCCACAACTTGAGGGTCACGCCGATGACGTCGTGGCCCTCCTCTACCAAGCGGGCAGCAGCCACCGAGGAGTCGACGCCGCCGGACATCGCCACGAGAACCCTCACGCCGGCACTCCTGCCGCTTCCCGCACCGCGGCTGCCGCTCGTTCGGCGTCCTCCATCGTGGACGTCCATCCGAACGAGAACCGCAGGCACTCACGCGGTCTCTCGACGCCCATCGCGACGAGCACATGGGAGACGGTGTTGGCGCCGGACTGGCAGGCGGAGGCCGACGAGGCCGCCACCCCGCGCTGGTCGAGTCGCACGAGCATCGTCTCGTTCCGCTGGCCGGGAAGCCGCAGGTGCGAGTGTTGGACGAGACTGTGCTCGGCGGGCACCGTGCGGACGGCCAGGTCACCGACGAGCTCCTCGAACCGGCGTCGGATCTGCGTCACTCTGCTCCGGAAGGCGTCGCGGTCCGCCATTGCCGACTCCAAGGCGACGGCCAGCCCGACCGCCCCTGCCACGTTGTGGGTGCCAGATCTGCGGCCCAGCTCCTGTCCCCCACCATGGAGTACCGGCTCGAGTCGCACCCCGTCACGAACGTACAGCACGCCCATTCCCTTGGGGCCACCGAATTTGTGACCGGCCAGCGACAGCAGATCGACCCCCTCGGCGGTGACGGGCTCGGAGATGAACGCCTGCACGGCGTCCGTGTGAAGCAGCGTGCGCTCGGAGAGCGCGGCCCGGATCTCGGCCAGGGGCTGGATGGTGCCGGTTTCGTTGTTCGCCCACATCACAGACACCACCCGGGTCTCACCGGTCACGGCGGCGGCGACGGCCGCGGGATCCACCGTTCCCGCCTGGTCGACTCCGAGGATCGTCACTTCACCACCGAGTCGGCGGATGAAGCCGGCGGACTCGAGTACCGCTTCGTGCTCGGTGGCGACGGTGACCACTCCGCCGAGACCGTCGGCGAGCGCGGCGCCCTTCACGGCCAGGTTGTCTGCTTCCGTGCCGCCGGCTGTGAAGACGATCTCGGGCGGGCGACATCCGAGCGCAGAAGCCACCCTCTCTCGGGCTTCCTCGAGGGCGTTCTTGGCGCGCCGCGAGACACCGTGGGATCCGGAGGCATTACCGAACGCGTCCTGCTCGAACGGCTCCATCGCCTTCCGGACCTCGGTTCGCATCGGCGTCGTCGCCGCGTGGTCGAGATACACGGGGTTCATCAGCTGCCAATGATCGCAGGATGCGGGAGAGACACCATCCACCTCGACGGACACCGCACCTGATTCGCCTGTCACACCAGATCGTCGAACCGGAGGTGTCGCGTCCGGCCGGGAGTCTCGACCACCCACACCGCACCTCGCAGCCGGGTGATACGGGCGTGGGCGGACCGAACCTCGTCCGGTGCCACTACCTGCGCCACCACTGATGAGTCCGGGAAGTCGTCGGGCAACGCCTGGCGCTCCCGCATCTGCTGGCGCCACACGGCCCGTAGCCGCCGGCCGGTGATCTGGCGGGCGGCGGCCATGCGCTGGAGCTCGCTGCCCGGTGACGGGAACGGCTCGAGCCGCACCGA
>CAZCRP010000022.1:0-17369 GCA_964501055.1 uncultured Acidimicrobiaceae bacterium | reverse complement strand
TGGCCGGAGTGGACAGGTCGGGCCAGAGCGCGAAGTTGAGCGTGGTGTAGAAGCTGACCGCCAACACGTAGAACAGCGGCAGCACCAAAGGCGGGTCAATTCCGTCCGGGGCGGTCACCAGGTGAGACGTATAGAGGAGATGGGTGAAGGCGAACAGGCCCAACACGGCGAACATCAGCCACCGACGGCCCAGACTCATGTAGAGGACTCCAGCCATCACCGCCCCCACCAGATGTGAGACGCCGATGAACAGACGGGCACCCACATCAGGCGACTGCCACGAAGTGGAGACATATGCCGCAGTGTCGACGATGCGAAGGAACCCCAGGCTGTCGATGAAGAATGCCGCGAACATGACCGCCACCAGCGCCCAGAAGGTGAAGCTGGCGGTCCTGATCGGCACGGGTTTGCAGAACCTGCCCACCCCGAAACGCTGATACTGGCGGGCCAGCTGGTCGACGAACGCAAACCGCCGGAACGAGACGAGACCGAGCACCGCAACCGCTGGGGCCATCGCCCAGGTCATCACCCCGGCGAACTCCTCGATCCTCCATTCCAGCGGGTAGAGGGCGGCGGCGAAGAATGCGAGGCCGGCCACCGCGGCAGCGACGTGGCCGCGGTGCCGGACGGGGACGAAATCGATCATCAGGCTGAACGTCACCGGGATCCCCGCGCCGATCGTGATTGAACACCCCATCACCCAGACCACGAACTGCGCCGGTGTCGCCATCGACGAAGCGAGAACGGTGAGCGCCGTCTGCAACGCGATGACCGCGAACAGAAGCCGGAACTTGGTGCGGAGCTCACTGCTCCAGCCCCTGCGATCCATCACCACGCCGGTCACGACCGCCACCACCAATGCGGACACCGCCATCCCCGCCATGACCATCGACACGTCGCCGCGGCTCATACCCACCAGGCGCGTTCCCAGGTCGATCATGCCGAGTTGGACGAAGGTCAGGTTGTAGTAGTAGCCGGCGGAGAGGATCGCGATGTAGATGAGATACCCGAGGCCCGGGACCCAGCGACGGTCTGTGGTCACACCAGCCGTCATCCGTCTCCCATCGGTTCGCCGCCAACTCCACCATAGGTGAGGGGTAGAGGGGTCCCGGGGTGACGGCTCCAGTACAAGGCCGATGCGATAGCCGCCGCCGATAGGACCAGGGCTACCAGCCGCCCCGGGAAGCGCGGGGTCGAAGAGCCCACCCGCGAGGTTGGTCGCAGCATGCAGGACCAAGGCAGCCACGTTGCTCATAACGGTGTTGGTCAGCGCACATATGTCGAAAGGCCTGTCGGCCCCGGGCGCCGGTGCGGTCGGACGACCACGGCGGGACACGGCCAGGACGAACAAGAGCACCACCGATGTGACTGGAGGCTCCCGGGAGAAACGTGTCGCCGCAGTGCGGATAGCGTCGGGTGCTCGCTCAGCTCGCCTGTTCGTGGGTGGTCACGGTCCCGGCCGTGCCGACAACCGTGACCAGTTGGCCGTCCCGTAGGCGCCCGGTGGCGTGCACGGTGACGACCACCACCGGAAGACCGGGCTCTCGCGGCGGAGGCCACGGCTCGTCTCCCGCGTTACCGCAGGCGCTTCAACTCGTCACGATCACGCAGCGTCCGCCGTCTGCGCTTCCGGTAGACCAGGCCGAACAATTCGTCAAGGACGATGCCGACGAGAAGTGAGCCAAGAATGACCACGATCAAGGAGGTTGAAAAGTCCCAGCCGAGGAAGGAGATGGTCACGGCGCCGGTGTTCTGCGCGGCCAAGACGATCACCGCCACGGCCAGAATGAACCCGACGATGAGTCCCCAATACACACCGGTTCCCACAAACACCCGCTCCGGGGCCGCCGAGGAGCGGCCTCTTCGCTCTCCGTCACCGCCGCGACGTCATCCGAACGGGACGACTCTTTCCTCTCGCGATCGCTCACTTCTCGGTCCTCCATTCATTTCCGACTTGTGATCGCCTCTTTCTTCCTGGTGGGTTAGGGAAGAGAGCCCGGACCCGGTCCGAGTTCGGGACCGACGTCGCTCGCTTGTGCCCCCGCAGCTCCCTTGAGCTCCACGAAGATCACGTGAGTCTCGGTGTCGCCGATGTTCTCGCCCGAGTGCTGCTGGGCGGGCAGCCACGAGACGGTGCCCTCCCGGATCTCGACTTCCCGCTGCTGGTCTCCGAACACGAGGCGGCGGCGGAACGAACTCAGCGTGCACATGACGCTGTCCGGGTGCTCATGAGGAGTGGTGCCCTCCCCCGGCCGGTCGCGATACTCGAGCACTCGCACGGCATCGTTCTCGAACACGACCCGATACAACTCGGGATTGGTGACGACAGGATCAAGTGTCATGGCGTGTCACACTATCTCGTGGTTCCCGCTTGACCGCCCTGCTCGATTCGTGTCCAACTCGCTGTACCGGTAACGCCTCGCTGGATGACCCTGGACCGACCAGCCGTCGTCGTAGGTGGGGAGGACGGCTTCGATCCCTTGTGGGTGTCGCCGCATTCGATGACGATGGGAAGGTCGTCGGAGAGACGGAGGACGTGGGCGGTGTGGAGCCGTCGGGGGCGAAGCGCAGAGCCTCTTCGACGTCCTCTGTCTCCAGGGCCCGAATAGCGCCCTGCACCACAGGCCATCCTTCGCGTCACCATGTGGGGGCATAGAACAGCGCCTCCTTGACGGCCGCACGACCGAGCTTTGCTCAAGATTGCGATGAGGGTGAGCTTGCTCGTCGGGTGTCGCCGCCACTAGGCGAAGAAGGGCCTAGAGCTGCTGGGCGGTCGTCTCCAGGTCATGGAGGGCCTGCTGACACTGCAGGTCGGCGAGACGCACGATCCCTCCACCCGTTTGCGACCGACTCGGATTTCAGAGCCGAGTCGCAGATCGACCCACACCACCCGCCACGAGCCGTGGCGTCTCCGGTATCGGGTGGGATGCGGCGGATCGTTTCGGTCAGCGCAGCGTCCGTGACAGCCCGCTCCGGCCGGCTGGACTGACAGGCACCGTTGATGAGGTCTTCCAGCGCCTCGTGGGGCAGTGATTCTGCGGCGGCTGTGGATCCACGACGGTCGCATTCGGCGAAGGACCCAATGCATAGGGACTTTCGCCTCTTCCTTTGAACCAGATCCACTGATCAACTTCGTTGCAAGCGCCACGATGCGGGCCAAATCCAGGAGAGGAGAAGCGCCGATGACCAGGCAGCGAGGATTCCTCCAACGGGCTGCAATCGCGGGCGTGTTCCTTGCGGGCATGGGTCTGGCGGCGGTCGCGATCGCTTCGGAGCGGGTCGCCCCTCTGTCGGACTCACCAACGGCGACGGAGCTGTCCGACAACGCCTCTCTTGCCGAGACGTTCCGCGATGCCTTTGTAGGCGCCACCGGTGTGTATGACCCGGCAAACGGCATCGTCACCCCGGGCACACCCACCGTGGATATCGAGGTGAAGGCAGCTCACAACGGCGAGGAGATCTTCTTCTACTACGAGGTCCCGACGCCGGTGCCGTCCTATTACCACGACTATGTGGTCTACCAAGACGGGTCGTGGATCCGCGGGGGTCGCTCGCCGGTCGGAACCGAGCCGCATGGCCTCTACGAGGACCGGATAACCATGCTGGTCGACGATGGCAGCGTCAAGGGCTTTGCGAACCAAGGTGGCTGGCTGACCTGCCACGAAGACATGCGCGCTCCCTTCATGTATGCGGGTGCTCCCAACGAGGACGTCGCGGCGCACCCGGTGCTCGGGGACGCCCTCGGGTTCGAGGAGGTGCGCAAGTACCTTCCTCAATCGCGCGACGCCGGGCCAGAGTGGTGGCGGGCCAACGGGTGGGACGCCATGACCCTCGACAATCTCGACGTCTACCAGCAGCGACACGCGGCCGGTGTGTTCCTGGATCTGTGGCATTGGCGGGCGCACCGGTCAAGCCCGATCGGCTACAGCGACAACGAGTACGTGTTCGACTACAGGAAGAGCAGCCCCGGTGGCGGGCCCTTCAGCACCAACTGGGACGACGACCTCGGGCAGCCCAAGTTCATGTTCGATCCGGCCATCACCGGTTACACCGCGCTCGACTGGGAGGCGGTTCAGCGGCAAGAGTACGGCCTGGACGACCACTACTTCATCGCCGAGGGCGTCAATGCAATCCCCTTCGACCCCGACCGCGATTGGCAAAACGGCGACACCATCCCGAGGCGCAGCCTCAACATCGAGCCCACCGAGAGCCGGGGGGCGATCAGAGCCGAAGCCAACCTCGCTCGTGATGGTGATGGTTGGCGCTGGCAGGTGACGCTGTGGCGAGCCATGGACACCGGTTACCCGCTGGCGGACAAGGCGTTCCAGCCCGGTCGGACCTATGACGCCGCGGTGGCTGTGCACCGGATGGCGACCGGTAGCCGGTGGCACTTCGTCACACTCCCCTTCTCGATCGGCGTCGACATGCCGGCTGACGTCACCGCCGTGCGCTTCGACGGTGACAACCCCGACTGGGATGCCATCGAGCCGACCACTCTCACGGCGGTCTACCCCGGTCAGACGAACTGGGAGTGGCTGACAGGTGATGAGCATCCCGGGGCGAGTGAGATTCAGGCCAACTCCATGTCGGTGCTGGGATGCCATAGCGACCCCGTTGGTCTCGGAGCGGCCAACCGGGCCATCGAGCCACGACTGGCCGGTGTAAGTCTGCCCGAACCAGAGACCGGGTCGCTGGCCGGCCTGTTCGACCCCGGAAACGCGGCCTTCATCTTCCTGACCATTGCCGTTGTCTCCATCCTCGGAGCAGCTTTGCTGGGCCGTACCAGGAGGGTCGATCACACCGAGGGCGAGAACTCATGACACTCCCGAGTTCTCTCGACCTGAAGACGTTCCTGGGCGTCTCGTACTCTGAGCTGGGCCCAGAGCCGTCCGGCACTTTCGATGCCGACGGGTTGGACCGAGACACCGTCCTCAGCCGGCGAGCGTTCTTACACGCCTTGGGGATCATGCTGGCGGCAGCCGGAGTGGCGAGACTCGGCGTCCCGGCGATAGCCCAGGCGATGACCGAGGCAGAGTTGGCGGTCGCCAACGGTTCTGCTGAGCTACTGCCCGCTGCCGAGCGGTGGGTGATGGTCATCGACCTCGCCAGATGCAACGGCTGCAAACAGTGCATGAAGGCCTGCAAGTCGGGTCACAACCTGCCGGACGACAACCACAATTGGATGGAAGTGTGGGAGGAGACCGGCCCCCAGGGCACATTCTTCCGGCCCCGCCCGTGCATGCAATGTGAGAAGACACCGTGCGTCCAGGTGTGCCCGGTTGGCGCAACCTGGTCCAACGACATCGGCATCGTCCTGGTCGACAACCGGCAGTGCATCGGATGTCGCATGTGCATGATCGCCTGCCCGTACGACGCCCGCTATTTCTGGTGGGACGATCCGCCACCGTCGCATCTCTCGGAGGACGATTACTCCCCTGAGTTGACGATGCCTGCCCGGCGCGGAACGGTCGGCAAGTGCGTGTTCTGCGCCGACCTACTACAACAATCCCGTCTCCCCCGATGTGTGCAGCAGTGCCCGCAGGACGCCCTTTGGTTCGGCGAGAACACCACGGACGTCGTCACCAACGGGACCGAGGTCCGTCGCCTGTCCGAGCTGCTCGAGGCACGGGGCGCCTCCCGCTACAAGGAAGACAAGGGGACCGAGCCAAAGGTCTTCTACCTCCCGCACGCGAGGGAGATCTGACATGCCGTCCGTGTCTGCCGTCGAGCAAGCCACCCTCCGCCCCTTGTGGGAAAAGCCGGGACGGGTATACCGAACTTTGCTGATCGTGCTGCTCGGCGTGGTCGCCACGGGGTTTGTCGCCTGGATCATCCAGCTGCGCCGAGGCCTCGGTGTCACCGGTCTCAGCTCTTCGGTTCCCTGGGGCGTGTACATCGTCAACTTCATCTTCTTCGTTGGCATCAGCTACGCCGGGACGCTGCTCTCCGCCGTCCTGCGATTGGTGAACTCCGAGTGGCGTCGACCGGTCACGCGTGTCGCCGAGATCGTGACCGTGGCGTCTCTTCTCATCGCAGCATCCATGATCTTCGCCGACATGGGCAGGCCCGGCATTGCGCCGTTCAAGATCATCACCGCTGGTCGCGCCGAATCGCCGCTGATATGGGACGTGGTGGTTCTCAGCACCTACATGTTCGCCGCCCTGCTGTTCCTGCTCCTGCCGCTCATCCCCGACGCCGCCCGGTGCCTGGACCGTCATCCGACCGGTCAGGGCCTGCGCTACCGCCTGTACCGCTGGGTGGCACTGGGCTGGCGAGACATCGCCAGCCAGCGGAAGAGGCTCGAGAGGGCCATGGGAATCCTGGCCATCACCATCATCCCGGTGGCGATCCTGGCACATTCGGCGGTGGCGTGGATCTTCGGTGTCACCGCTCGCCCGACCTGGAATAGCACCATCTTCGCTCCCTACTTCGTTCTCGGAGCGGTGTTCAGTGGGACTGCGGTGATCATTGTGGTCATGGCGGCCTACCGGCGCGCCTACGGCCTGCAGGCCTTCTTCACCGACAGCCACTTCGTCAAACTGGGTTACATCCTGCTCACCCTGAACCTCGTCTATATGTACTTCACATTCAGTGAGTACTGGACAATCGGGTACACCACGGTCGCCTCCGACTACCAGGCACCGCTGGCGGCGATCCTTTCCGGCGCCCATGCCTGGGCTTTCTGGTTCGCCATTCTTCTCGGGATGCTCCTCCCCGCACTTCTCGTGGCATTGCCATGGACCCGGACGGTCGGTGGCATCACCGCGGCATCAGCCCTGGTCGTGGTCGGGATGTGGTTGAAGCGTTGGATCATCGTGGTGCCACCGTTGGAGTCGGGTTTGACCCCGGCCACCATCGGCACCTACGGCCCGACCTGGATCGAATGGGCGGTCACCGCCGCCGGGGTGGCAGCGCTTGCGCTCGTGTTCCTCTTGTTCCAGCGTGTATTCCCGATCATCGCCATCTGGGAGGTAGAGCACGGTCAAGATCCGCCGGGAGCGACGGGGTCCACTGACATGGCGGAGGTGGTCAGATGAGGAGGACCACGATCGCCCTCGGGATCCTCCTGCTGCTCGCGTTCGCGAGCCCGGTGTATGCCACCGAGGCCCAACAGTCCACCAGACTGATCATCGAGCTGGATCATCATGCCCGGCACGGTGAGCAGCACCAGGTCACTGTGTATCTGACCGACTCCCGCGGCAGACCCCTGTCCGGCGAAGCAGTGGCGCTCTTCGAGGAGCTCCGCCTCTTCGATTACGTGGGGATGGGGCTCGTGGCTGAACTACGGACCGACTACCGCGGTAGCGCCACCTTCGCCCACATGCCTGTCGCCGAGGGGAACGGGCGGGTCACCGCTGAATACCGCGGCTCCGCCACCCACCTCCCCGCCACCGCCACGGTCGTGTTCTCGGTTGGTCAAGGCACCGGCCTCGCTGATCAGGTGATCCCCGAGCCCGGGCCGACACTGTTGCCCCGCGGCGTCACGGCTGCATGGTTCTTGCCTCTGCTCGTTGGTGTCTGGCTGTCACTGGGCACAGTCGTCTACCACCTGGTGCGCATTCCCCGGGAGGGGGAGACGGCGCGAGCGGTGGTGTGATGTGCCTGTCGGTGCGGCCGCACTAGCCCTAGCGGCGTTGAGCGCCGGCTTCGTGGTCTTCAGCTCTGCGTGGGCCTTGAGGTCTGGCCGCCTTGCGGCAGGCCGGCGTCGGCCATTGGCACAGATCAGCCAGGTGGGCAGCTGGCTCTCTCTCGCCTTCGCCACCACGGCGGTGGTCCATCTGCTTCTCCTCCTGGCAGGAGGGGACTTCTCGGTGCGCTATGTGTGGCAGCACACCGCCAGCTATGAAGGCGTCCCATGGAAGCTGGGCGCGCTCCTCGCCGGCCCCGAGGGCACCCTGCTGGTCTGGACGCTGTTCGCCACCGCCGTGGTGGCTTGGACTGCCAGGGCATGGAATCGCAGCGTCGGCAGTGGACGACGTGACGCCAACATCGTGCACCTGGTCGTGGCATCGGTGGCGCTCGGCCTGCTGCTCCTCACGATGGCGAGCACGCCCTTCCGGTCGTTTGCCGAGGCGTTTCCCTCCCTCGAAGTGTCAGCTTCACCTGCGGAGGGGAGGGGGCTCAACCCGGTGCTCTCCAACGTTTGGATGCCAGTCCACACCCTGCTCACTTTCGCCGGCTATGCCCTCCTGGGGCTGGTGTTCGCCATCGGCGTGCTCCAGTTGTCGTACGCGGCCAGGGGCAAGGCAGAACGTGCCCTCTTGTGGCGGCCGCCCAGCCTGCTGGTCGGTCGGTGGGCGTGGCTCGTACTGTCGGCGGCACTGCTCACCGGGATCATATGGGCCTACGAGGAGATGTCCTTCGGGTGGTTCTGGTCCTGGGATCCGGTCGAGTCCGCCACCCTCGCAGTGTGGCTCCTGCTCACAGCGGCGCTGCATTCCGGGGGTGAGAGCGATGGAGGGCGCCGTCAGTTGGTCTACACGCCTCTGTTGATGACTCTGTCGTTCCTCGGGGTTGTGTTCGCTTCATTCGTCACCCGCTCCGGGCTCCATCCCAGCGTCCATGCCTTTTCCGGCGGATCGGCGGGCGGTTATCTGGGCCTAGCGCTAGGCGTCCTCGTGGTCGCGGTGGGCATCCTCGCCCTGCTCGCCGGGCGCAGGACGCCACGGAAGCCATCGAGGAGGCCGTGGTTCTTCTGGGCGGTGTGGCTCCTGGCGGCGGCGGCCGGCCTGGTCGTGTGGGGTCTCGGGTATCCGATAGCCATGAACGGGCTGTTGGGTCGCAGTGTCGAATTGGACAGCGGGTTCTTCACCGTCTGGGGCTACATGGTGGCGGTGTGCTTGTTGCTCTTGATGGGCTTCGGAATGCAGGTGGCCATGGGCCGTAGCCGAGACGCCTCACGGATGCTGGCCTTCTTCCTTGCGCTCACCGTGGTCGGGGCGCTGGTGAAGCCGATCACCGACATGGAGCTCATGTCTGCTGAGCGGCGTCTCGGCGCCGGCGCTATCGAAGGTCTTCTTGGTTCGGCCAGCGTGTTGAGTCTTTTCCCTCCGGCGGTCTACGCACTGATGGTGGTCGTGGAGCGCTGGTGGTCCGGCCGGCAGACTACATCGGGACGGATGAGGATCTCCGGCACGGGGAGCGCCATCGTCCATGTCGGAGTGGTCGCAACCATCCTCGGCGCCACTCTGGCCACCGTCTTGTCCTCATCAGTCACCATTGGGGTGAACACGGAGACGGGGGTGGGCGTTGGCGAACACCTCGGTGTGATGGTCGTCGACCTCGCGCGAAGTGAGCATTTCGATCGTTCCGGTGAACTGGTCGAGGAGCGCGAGAAGGCGTTCATCGAGGTTTGGTCCGCCAACGCCGTGGTCGCGGCCGGCACGGCAACACTTTCCACCTACCCGCAACGCAACATGGGGCGCCACGCAGGCGTGATGATCAGCCGAGGGCCGATCACCGACTTCCAGGTCATCTACCACGGGATGGCCGAGATGCGCCCCGAGGGCGTGCCCGTGACGGTGCGCCGTATCCCGTTCGCCAACCTCCTCTGGCTGGGCCTGGTCATGTTGATCGCCGGGATGGCGATGATGACCAGCGTCCGGTCATCCGAAGAGAACCAGCGCACCCCTGCTGTTCTAGTGGCCGGAGGGCGGGCATGGATCAGAGCTTGATCAGGGATCCAGCTCCACAGACCGACGGGCCGCCGGTGGATGAGCAGGTGTGGACTGACGGTTTCGCATTGGGAGTCGACCGCGTATCCCTTACCTATGGGAGCTTGCTCGCCCTTGATGGGGTGACCGTCCACGTCACCACCGGATCGACGGTGGCGCTGATGGGCGCCAACGGGGCGGGAAAGTCATCGTTGCTGGCAGTGGCCGCCGGGCTGGTGATTCCGACGTCCGGATCGGTCACTGTCGGGGGCCGGCGGGTTGGAGGCGACGACGTCGCCAGCGACGTGCTCGGGGTGCTCACCCACAAAGCAATGCTCTATGACGGCCTCAGTGGTCGGGAGAATCTGGCGCTGCACGCTCGTTTCAGGGGTGTCTCGACGTCACGGGTCGACGAGGTGCTCGAACTGACCGCCCTCAACGGGGCTGCCGATCGACTCGTGGGGACGTTCTCCCACGGAATGCGGAGGCGGCTGTCACTGGCTCGTACCCTCCTGCACGACCCACGGGTACTGTTGCTGGATGAGCCATTTGCCGGTCTCGACCCCGAAGCACAGGATCATCTGTCCCTGCTGCTCGAGGATATCCGGGGCGTGAAGACCGTCCTCTTCGCCACCCACGACGTCCAGCGCGCTCGTGATCATGCAGACCGCGCGGTAGTCCTCGACCGGGGCCGGATCGTCGCAGACAAGCCGCAACAGGGCGACCGCTTTGGCATCACTCCCGAGGTCTTCAAGCCCCTCGCCGCTGCCCCGCAGCCCGTTGAGCGTCCGACCGGAGTGCTGCGGACCGCTCTGACCTTCATGCGCAAAGACCTCACCGTGGAGGCACGGACCCGTTCGGTGTCATCCGCCGTGCTCATCCTTGCCGCCCTGCTGGCGACCGTGCTGGCCATGGCATTCGAGCCATTGGCGGGGAGTCCGCGAGCCGTGAGCGGGATCCTGTGGGTGCTGGTGGTATTCACCGCCCTGCACGGGCTGGTCCGGAGCTTCGACGAGGACTTTCGCGACGATGCCCTGAAGGGGCTGCTGCTCAGCGGGGTGGCCCCTGCCGGGGTGTACCTGGGGAGACTGGCGAGTACGACTGTGACCCTGCTCGGTGTCGCGCTGACAGCCGTCGTGGCAGTGGCCGTGCTGTTTGCCACCCCCGCCCTCCTCCAGGTCCTTCCCGGCCTGGCACTCATCGTGGTGCTCGCCGTGGTTGGGATCGCAGCCGTCGGCGGGATCGTGACGGTGTTGTCTCACTACTCCCGGCTCGGAGAGACGCTCCTCCCGCTTCTCTTCCTGCCGCTGGCGGTACCCGTTCTCCTTGCCGGGGTGGAGTCGGTGGCGACTCTCCTCGAGACGGGGGCGGTGGACGGGGGTTGGCTGCGGGTGCTCCTGTTCTTCGCGGTGGGGATGAGCGCTGCCAGCATGATGGTCTTCGAATACGCCGTGGAGGGATGAGCCGTGGGCTGGAGGATGGTGGGATTGGCGGGACTGGGGTCAACGCTGGTGGCCACGGGCCTCATCGCAACCCAAGCTTCCCGGGAGTTCTATGGCGTCGACCACCCGGTGAACCTGCTCTTCTATTTCCATGTCGGCGTGGCATGGGTGGGTTTTGTCGGCCTGCTGGTGGCCACTATCGCCAGTGTCGCCTTTCTGCGTCGACCGGTCCAGCGCCGTAGCTGGATCGCTCAGGCCGCGGTTCGGGTGTCATTCGCTTTCATCACCCTGACACTCCTGACGGGCATGATGTGGGGTCGCTTCATCTGGAACTCGTGGTGGGAGTGGAGTGACATCCGACTGGTTACCGCCCTGGTTGTGTGGTTCATCTACGCCGGCTACCTGCTCTACCACCAGCAGGTCGATCACCTGGTCGGATACAGGCGCGGGGCCGCCTTCTGCATCCTCGCGTTCGTGTCCGTCCCGATCACGGTCGCCTCGACCCGACTGTGGCAAAGCCCCTTCCACGGTTCCACCGTCACCACCGACAGCGTCACCGTCCACGGCCCCGCATTCGCCCTGACCCTTGTCGGCTTCTCCGCCGTCTACTACTACCTGGTGTCGCTGCGCTGGCGGGTCCAGGCGGCCGAGCACGCCTCCGAGCGGGCGAGAGTCGGACCATGACCGGCCTCGAGTACGTGCTGGCAGCGACGTTTGCCGCGGTCTGGCTCTTGCCTGCCGCCCTGGCTCTCCGGTGGGAGAGGCGGTTGCGGGCCGCCACCGACCCCACCGAGACGGGCCAAGAGTGAGGCGACGGACACGGCTGGTGATCGCCGCCGTCGTCACGGTGGCGGCGATGACGATGGTCCTCGTCGGAACGTTCGAATCGTCGGTGCCCTTCATCGGGCCGGCCGATCTGTCGCCCGAACTCGAAGGCCGCAGACTCCAGGTCGAAGGGATCGTGCAGGCCATGACGGTCGAAGCCGACCATCTGCTCCTCGAGCTGACCGACGGCACCGGCGCCACCGCGTTCGTCCGCTACACCTTTATGGGACAGCGTCCCTTGACCCTTGAGGAGGAAAGGCTCGTCGTCGCCAAGGGTATCTACCGGGGAGGCGTGGTCGAGGCCAACCAGGTATCGGTTCGAGCCCACGAGAGCGCAGAATCGCCCTAACGGTCTAGTGGCGACTGCAGCCCCCACCGAACCTGGGCTTCCCCCGCGATCGTGAGGGCTGCGTATGCAGCTCGGGTCGTGTTGACGGCGGCGGCGGGGCCTGGTTGCCACAGTGGCTGTGCAAGCGAACCCGGTAAAGGAAGCGGTCCTCGAATCCTACGCCCTCCACGCCTGCGAGTCCCGGGATCACCACTAGACCGTGTTGGCCGCCACACCGTGTTGGCCGCCACCCTCGAGCGAAGTGAGCATGTGCGCGGATCGACCTGTTCTCTGGATTGTCTCGAGACTTCAAGTGAGCCAGCCTTGCCAGCAACCACAGCCCAGCGCGCCAAAGCCTCCCGTTGGGCGCACTCAGTGCTTACGGGTATGCCTCGAAGCCTTCCCTACGTTGGGTCTCCCGCACGAAAGCGACGATCGCCTCGACGTCTTGGGCGGTGAGCCCTGGGATCGGGGGCATCGGTCCGAAGTCCCAGTGGTGTGGCCGAACGCCGGCGGCGACCGCGACCAGGAAGGCACCGTCTCCATGATGACCCGGCTCGTAGACCTGGGACAGCAGTGAGGGTCCCTGGTCGGTGCCCCGCAGGTCGGCGCCGTGACACTGGGCACAGTTGGCGGCGTAGAGGTCTGCCCCGATCGCCACTCGGTCAGGTTCTGGTGGCGCAATCTCGGCCTCGCCCGCCGACGTGCAGGCGGCGAGCAGCCCCGTCAGCGCCGACACGATCATCAGGCGGCCGTAAGTCACTGCCCTGGCCGCAACTCGAGACGGCGGAGGAACTGGGCGTTGATCGCCACGATCACCGTTGAGGCGCTCATGAGCACCGCGGCGGCGGCTGGAGCAAGTACGAACCCGGCCCAGGCGAGGGCCCCGGCGGCGAGGGGGATGGCGACCACGTTGTAGCCGGTTGCCCAGACGAGATTCTGGATCATCTTGCGGTAGCCGGCTTGGGAAAGTCGCCGGATCCCGACCACGCCCCGGGGGTCGTCGGAGGCGAGGACGATCCCCGCCGACTCGATGGCGACGTCGGTGCCGGCGCCGATGGCGATACCTACGTCGGCCTGAGCGAGGGCGGGGGCGTCGTTGACCCCGTCTCCCACCATGGCCACCCGCTGGCCTTCCTCCTGCAGTTTGGCCACCTCGGAGTGCTTGTCCTCGGGGAGTACTTCGGCGAGGACCTGGTCGATGTTGAGCTCGGCTGCGACCGCTTCGGCCACTTGGTGGGCGTCGCCTGTGATCATCGCCACTCTCACGCCCAGCTGATGCAAGGCGTCGACCGCCTGACGGGACTCGGGACGTATCTCGTCCTCCACGGAGAAGGCGCCGGTCACCGAGCCGTCCTCGATCACGTAGAGGACGGCGGCCCCACGCTGCTTCCACGTCTCCACTGCGTCCGCCAGGGATGAGGGCACCTCCAAGTCGAGCTCTCTGAGCATGGCGGGACCGCCCACGGCCACCTTGTGACCATCGATTTCGGCTTCCACTCCGCGGCCGCTCATCGACCGGAAACCTCTCGCGGGCGGGATGTCGCCTCTCTCTTTGGCTGCGGTGACGATCGCCCGGGCCAGCGGATGCTCAGACTCCGACTCGACCGCGGCCGCCACCGAGAGGAGGCGGTCCTCTCCGCCCTCTAGAGAAGCGATGCCGCTCAGGCGGTGGCTGCCCTTGGTGAGGGTTCCGGTCTTGTCGAACAGGACGACGTCGACGGCCCGCATCCTTTCCAGGGCGAGGCGGTCCTTGACCAGGATCCCGTTGCGTGCGGCCATCGAGGTGGAGATGGCGATGACAAGCGGGATGGCCAGGCCGAGGGCGTGGGGACAGGCGATGACCAGGACCGCCACCGTCCTCACCACTGCCTGGTCGGGCCGACCCGCGAGCCCCCACGCGACCACGGTGATCACCGCCGCGGCGACCGCCACGTAGAACAGAAGGGCAGCGGCACGGTCGGCCAGGACCTGGGCCCGTGATCGCGACGCCTGTGCCTGAGCGACGAGACGCTGAATCCCGGCCAGCGCGGTGTCGTCACCTACTGCGGTGATACGGATCCGGACCGAGTTGTCGGTAGCCACGGTCCCCGCCACCACCCGGTCGCCGGAAGCCTTCGCCACCGGCTTGGACTCGCCGGTGACCATCGACTCGTCCAACTCCACCTCGCCGCTGACGATCTCTCCGTCGGCTGGGACCCTTCCGCCCGGTCGTACCAGGACTACGTCGTCCACCCGCAACTCCGAGCTGGGCACGGTCTCAGTCTCCCCGTCCGTGACCCGCTCGGCTTCGTCGGGGAGGAGCTCGGCGAGAGCGGCGAGCGCCCCACGCGCCTGGCCAATGGCCCGCATCTCCATCCAGTGGCCCAGGAGCATGATGGTGATCAGGGCGGTCAACTCCCACCAGAAGTCGAGGTCGAACCAGCCCAGGGTGGTGGCCGCCGAGGCGATGAAGGCGACCGTGATCGCCATCCCGATCAGCAGCATCATCCCCGGCTGGCGGTCACGTGCCTCCTGCACCGCACCCTTCAGAAACGGGGAGCCCCCGTAGATGAAGATCACCGTTCCCAGCACCGGGGGAATCCAGGTCGATCCGGGGAAGGAAGGTGCGCTGTAACCGAACCACTCCTGGATCATCTCCGAGAAGTAGACGACCGGAAGGGTCAGTGCTAGCGACAGCCAGAAGCGATCCCGGAACATGGCGACGCTGTGCCCCGCATGCTTGTCGTGGCCGCTGTGGTGGCCGGCGTCAACCCCAGCTGGCTCGGTTCGGTGACGAGCCTCCTCGGCGACGATGTCTCCCGGGTGTTCGTGGTGGTGCTGGTGGTCGTGATCGTTGTGGGTCATTGCGTCTCCTAGGAGCGGACCAGCCGCTCGATCGCCCGGGTCGCCTCGGTCACCATCTCATCCGCGCTGCGCTGATCACCGGCCTCCGTCGCCTCGCGGACGCAGTGACGGACGTGCTCGTCGAGCAGGCCAACCGCCACCCCCTTGAGCGCAGCCGAAACCGCGCTGACCTGAGCCAACACATCTATGCAGTACTTGTCCTCTGAGATCATCCGCTGCAGACCCCGGACCTGACCCTCGATCCGGGCCAGCCGCCTCAAGTAGCCATCCTTGTTGATCTCATACCCACGCACTGTCGTCCCTCCTTATACCATAGAGGGGTAATGTATTTCCAAACGGCACGCCCGTCAACAGGGTTCACACATCCAAGGACTACCGGGCTCAGGCCGAACGAGCCCCGGGGCGGTCGGACGGTCCCGGGAGTCGCTGCGACGGGCGGCGACGGTCTTCGGATCGAACTCGCCCGGCCACATCGAGTGGCAAATGGCGATGCTGCTCCTCCAAGTCGGAGAGGTGGACGAGGCGGCCACTGGATTCCGCCAGTCGGCACTCGGCGGCGCCAGGCCGATACCCGACGCCTACGGGCGCATGAACGCGGCCACCGTGTGGGCGATCGTGGCCTCCGGTCGGCAGCACATACCACCGCCGCGGTCCTCGGGGGATTCATCGACGGGGTGGGTGCCCGATCGTCCGTGCGGCTGCAGGGCTTCCATCGCAGGCAGCTGGACAGAGCGCTGGAGGAATCGCGCGCCGCCGTCGGAAGCGACGAGTACGAGCGGTATCACGAAGTGGGCCAAGACACACCATGGGAGAAGCTAGCCCTGGTCCACGGCGATCCGCCCTGATCGTGTGAGTGAAAGCAACCGGAGCCCGACGTGCCCGCGGCGTGGTCTCCTATTCGCCCGGTCTAGTGTCTGTCGCGGGTTCGAGCCTTGCCCGTCAGGTGTCGTCCCCTTCGGAGTGACGGGCGAGGTCCTTCTCACCCGAGGTGACCCCGGTGATGGCATCGACGAGCTGGCGGGGAGTGACCCCCGACAGGTCGTCGATCTGGGCGACCTTCAATCCGTGCCGGAGCACGACCACCCGATCGCACACCTCGAGCACATCGTGCATGTTGTGGCTTATCAGCACCACGCCGACCTTTTCGGAGCGCAGACGGCGGATCAGGTCGAGGACCAGTGCGGTCTGTTCGACCCCCAAGGCCGCAGCCGGCTCATCCAGCAACACGATGCGGCGTCCCCAGGCCACCGCCCGGCCCACCGCCACCGACTGACGCTGCCCCCCCGAGAGCTGGCTCATCGGCTGGCGGACAGAGGTGATGTTGATGTGAAGGCGATCGAGGATCTCTTGAGTCTGCGAACGCATGGCGCGGCGGTCCATCCAGCGCAGCCATCGCCATGGGCGCGGCCTGAGGATCTCTCGGTTGAGGAACATGTTGGTCGTCACATCGAGGCTGTCGACGAGGGCGAGGTCCTGAAAGACGGTCTCGATACCGTGGCCGCGAGCTTCCTGGGGACTCCCGATCGACACCTCGGCGCCTTCGATGAGGATCCGACCGCCGTCGGGGCGCTGGCTGCCAGCCAGGCAGCCCACCACGGTCGACTTTCCCGCGCCGTTGTCTCCCAACAATCCCAGCACCTCGCCCGGGTACAGCTCGAAGGAGATCCCACGAGCGGCGCGTACCGCTCCATACGACTTCGTGAGGTCGTGCACTTCGAGTACCGGCCGGCTGCCGATCTGCTCAGTCGTGGTCTGACGTGCGTCGGCCATCATGTCTCTCATGTCGTCACCATGGGCCGCACCTCGCCGATCAGTCGCTCGATGGTTTCATCGTCGTAGGGTGCAGCCATCTCGGCGATCACGGTGTGGAAGCCCAGCGTACGCAGCTCCTCGATCTGCTCGGCGACCCGGTGTGGCGTGCCAACCCAAAACGACGCATCGTTGTGCACGTCGTCCAGCGGAGTGCGATTCGCTTCCATCTGGGCGGCCAAGACCTTGCGGGCCTCGGCTTCGGTGTCTCGGATGATCGGTTTGCACCCCACCGTGAACTCGATCTGGGTCGGGTCGCGCCCCTCTTGCTCGCAGTGCATCCGGAGCACCGACACCTTGCGACCCAGGGTCTCAGCATCGCCGAAGGCGTTCCAAATGTCGGCGTATCGGGCGACCGTCCTCAACGTCTTCTTCTCGCCGGACCCGCCGATGAGGATCGGCAGATGCCGCTGAACCGGCAGGGGACTGTGTCGCAACCCCTCGAAGCGATATCGAGGCCCTTCG
>CAZCRP010000021.1:0-17757 GCA_964501055.1 uncultured Acidimicrobiaceae bacterium | reverse complement strand
CGGCACCGCCGGCGGCGCCCTTGGCCGCCTCGTCGCGGGTTTCCCCGTCGGTTTCGCGGTCGAAGTCGCGATCCTCGCGGTCGACGACCTCGTCACGGTGACGGTCGACGTACCCCACCGACGACGCGTCGTATCCCATTTCTTCCAGCGCTTCGATCGCCCTGTTGGCGTCCGAGCGAGTTGCGAACAGCGCAACTACTTCCGTCATCGTCCCTCCTTGTGGTGCGACGGGCCCCTGGTACCCCCGCCATCGCGCGGTAAACCCGTTTGTGAGGACGACCGGTTCGTCGCCCGTTCACGCCCGCCCCCCGACCTGCTATCTCCCGAGATTCAGGTTTCGACAGGGGGCCGTCCGGGTATCCGCTCCTCGCTTCCCCCGAGGAAAGGAGCAACCCATGTACATAGGACTCGGCACGCTGATTCTGATCATCCTGATCCTCCTCCTCGTCACGTGAGAAAGGAGGGGACATGACCAGTAGTCACATACGCGGCACCGAGACCGACTTGGGTTCCGTCAAAGAGCGCTTCGGAGGCATCGACACGCCCGCGGCCCTTGGCGGCATGTTCGCCCTGCTCGGGACGCTTGTCTTCCTCGCCGCACTGATCGGTGCCGGCGCGGGAGGGCTCAGCTATCACCTCAACGCCATCGACGTGGACGGCAACCTGCAGGAAGTCGAGGTGGTCGGCATCGTCGTCGCCAGCCTCGTCGTCCTCGTTTCCGCCTTCGTCGGCGGATGGGTGGCCGCACGGATGGCACGCTTCGACGGCGTGATCAACGGACTGGGATCGGCGATATGGCTGTTGTTCCTGGTGGCCGTGTTCGCCGCCCTGGGTGCGTTCGTCGGCCAGGAGTTCAACGCCTTCCAGCGCGTCGGACTCCCTGACTGGTTCTCCCAACTCTCGGCCGACGATGTGACCGCCCTCGCGGTCATCGGCGCCTTGGCGGGAGTCGGGGTGCTCTTCGTCGGGGCAGCGCTAGGCGGCGTCGTAGGAGACGGCTACAACCGCAAGGTCGATGCGGCGCTCACGGATCGCCGCGCCCGCACGGACTCACACGCATAGGAGAACCATTATGGAACACGCAGTCCTGTCGAGCTCGACTCTCACCGGGGACGATGTCGTCAACCGGGCGGGTGACAAGCTCGGCTCGCTGAAAGAGATCATGATCGACCTCACCCGCGGGGACATCGCGTACGCGGTGGTCTCCAGGGGCGGCCTCGCCGGCATCGGCGAGAAGTTGTTCGCCGTCCCATGGGAGCTGTTCGACGTCGACACCGAGGAGCACGAGTTGATCCTCGACATCGCCGAGGATGTACTCGACAACAGCCCGGGTTTCGACCCGGACAACTGGCCGACGTTCAGCGACGACGAGTGGCGGACGCGGGTGCACGAGTACTACGGACTAGTCCCCTACTGGGGAGACCGGTGACGTCACAACATCGACACGCCGACCCAATCCTCGCCAGCCCGACAAGGGTCGCGGGAGCACGGAGGAGCGCATGAGCAAGCTCAAGACCTTGGCGGCAGCTGCGATCGGAGCAGCTGCCGCCTACTGGCTGGACCCTGACCAGGGCGCCGGGAGACGTGCTCGGACGAGGAGCCAGCTCGCCGCCCGCGGGCGAGACCTCATGTCAGCCGGCAGCGACAAGCTCGAGTACCAGAAAGGCGTGGCGAAGGGCGTCATGCACGACGTGGCCGGGGCCTTCCGACCCGAGCGCGAATTCGACGACTCCGAACTCGTCCAGAAGGTCAGGAGCGAGGCAGTCGGACCGTGGATGCAGCGCACCGGCCACATGGGCAACATCGAAGTCGCCGTCGAGAGCGGAGAGGTCACGCTCAGCGGTTCGATCGACGACCCTGACAAGCGTCAGACCCTGCTCCGACTGGTCGAGAACGTCGAGGGGGTCCTGTCGGTGACCGATCGGCTGGTATCGATCGAGAGTGTGTGAGGTGGCGCCCGCCACACCGCGTCCAGTTGTTCCGCCATGAGCCGGGATGGCTGGAGCCGCGAGGACATCGACCTGCTCGCCAGGCAGCTGGCAGCGGACAGCATCGTCGCCACCACCGCCGCCGGGTCGGGTCATCCGACGTCCGCCCTGTCGGCGTCACACCTGGTGGCGACGCTCTTCACCCGTCATCTGCGAATCGATGAGTCCTCGCTCCACGGAGACCGCTTCGTGCTCTCCAAGGGTCATGCGGCTCCGCTCCTGTACGCGGCCCTCGTCGCCATCGGCGCACTCGAGCCCGGCGCCCTGTTCGAGTTGCGCGAGCACGGCTCGCCGCTGGAGGGCCACCCGCGTCCCGGACTCCCGCTGGTAGACGCGGCCACGGGCTCCCTGGGTCAAGGCCTCGCGGTCGGGATGGGAATCGCACTCGGACTGACAAGACGAGGCTCACAGGGGCAGGTGTGGGTGCTGATGGGGGACTCCGAGACCTCCGAGGGCTCAGTGTGGGAAGCGATGGACCTCGCCCGCCAACACGATGTCTCCAACCTCAGGGCCATCATCGACATGAACCGGCTGGGACAGACCGGACCGACCATGTTGGGCTGGGATGGAGACGCCTTCGCCCGACGCGCCGACGCATTCGGCTGGGCGGCGGCAGTCGTCGACGGACACGATCCAGATGACATCTCGCGCGGGATCGTGGCTCTCGACGGCGCCGTCGGCCCCGCCCTGCTCATCGCCCGCACCGTCAAGGGCAACGGCGTCTCATTCCTGGAAAATCAGACAGACCGTCACGGCACGGCTCTCTCGCTGACCCAGGCCGAGCGCGCCATCGCCGAGCTGCGACCCCCGCCCCGCCGCGTGATCGAACCGCCGTCTCCCCTACCAGGACCCCTGCCGGCAGACGACGTCCAGCGCCCGAAGCCGCTCGCGTTCGACGGCGAGATCTCCACCCGCGAGGCGTTCGGCTTGTCGCTCGCGCACGAGGTGGGCGGCGACCCGCGGCTGATGGTCATCGACGCCGAGGTCTCGAACTCCACCAAGACCGACAAAGTGGCGCGCGACCATCCCGACCAGTTCCTGCAGATGTACATCGCCGAACAGACGATGATCGGGGTGGCCACCGGGATGCAGGCGGTAGGCATCCATCCGGTCGTCTCGACCTTCGCCGCGTTCCTGACCCGAGCGCACGACTTCCTGCGCATGGCCGCCATCGGACGAGCGCGGATCCTGGTGAACGGGTCGCACGCCGGGGTGTCGATCGGCGAGGACGGACCCTCCCAAATGGGCCTCGACGACCTCGCCATGATGCGCGGCCTCCCCGGGTGCACCGTGCTGTACCCGGCAGACGGCAACTCGACCAGCGCGCTCGTCCGGCTGGCGACCGAGTCCGACGGCATCAGTTACATCCGCACGACGCGGGAGAGCACCCCGCGGCTCTATCCCCCCGGAACCACCTTCCAACGCGGCGGCTCGCACACGCTGCGCGCCTACGACCGCGCCTCGTGCGCCGTGGTCGGCGCCGGCATCACCGTCCACCAGGCCCTGTCGGCAGCCGAGGAGTTGGAGCGCCGCGGCATAGACGTGGGTGTGATCGACGCCTACTCGGTCCAGCCGCTGGATCGTGAGAGGGTTCGTGACGCGTTGCGAAGGACCGGCCGGCTCGTGGTCGTGGAGGATCACGGCGCGGTAGGAGGGCTGGGAGACGCGGTGCTCGAGGCGGTGGCGGACGTCGACGGCGGCCGGGTCACGAAGCTGTCGGTGTCCGGGATCCCCGGCTCGGCAGACCCGCAGCTGCAGCGGGCACTCCACGGCATCTCGACGGGGTCGATCGTGGCCGAAGTCGAACACGCGCTCGCCAGCTAGCCCTTCGTCCTGACGGCGGAGAGCGCCCCTCGTCGGGGCGCTCTCTGTCTCGTGCCCGTCTCGGATCGGGTGGTCAGAGCATGTCTTCGCGGGCCTGCTCGGCGCGAGAGGCTCCGATCGCCGTCTTGACGCTCTTCTGTTCCTCCGGGGGCGGAAACACCGCCGGTAGTCCCAGCGAATCGAGCCAGAGCTCGCGGGTCCAACCCATCGTGTGGTACAGGTGCTCGTCCTCTTCTTCCTCCACCTGTTCATAGGCCTCGGACAGAACCTTCGCCCGCTGTCCGGTCGCCGCCTCGGAAACGCGCCCTATCAGCTCCCAGTTGGCGTGATCCTTGGTCTCGGCCTCCACCACACACTCGGCTGCGACCAGCTGCGCCAGCGCACCGTCGCCGGAGGCCAGGGCCTCATCCATCGCCCTGACGAGCGCCTCGCCCTTGCGGCGGACGATCTCACGACCGGCGGTGCGGGTGCTGGTGTCCAGATCGAGGGCCGCGAAAATGTCCTCGACGATCCGGACGTGCTCCTCGGTCTCGTCGAGGTACTTCTGCCACTCCTCCTGCAAGTCGCCGTTCATCGCGCACTCGATGGCCTTGCGATAGATCTGCACGCCGCCCAGTTCGGTTTCGAGCGCCTGATACAGCAGCTCGTCGACCTGTGAATCCTTCATCCGACCTCCTTCGTCGTGGTGAACGTTCGCCACCGGTACCCCGACGGCTGACACCGGAAACCCGTCATTGTCACGGCAGCTGGTCGCCGGGCTACCCCACCCAGGCCGGCGATTGCTCAGGGCAGTGGGCGGGAGCCGATGCGGCCCCGGAACTTGCGGACGGCGGGGCCCGGTGCGAGGGCGTTCTCGTCCCGCACGGTCTCCACCCTGCGCCGGACGACGAACTCGGAGATGAGGATCTTGGCGAGCGCGGCCACCGGCAGCGCCAGCAGCGCTCCGACGATGCCCGCCAGGGTGCCTCCCACCAGCAACGCCACAATGACGACAGGCGGACTGAGGTCCACTGCCCGCTTCATCACACGCGGCGCCAACACGTAGTTCTCGATCTGTTGGTACACGACCAGCAGGAGCAAGGACCAGATGAAGGCATCGCCCCCGGTCACCGCGGCGACGATCAACACAGGGACTGCTCCCACCATCGCCCCGAAGCCGGGGATCATGTCCGTCACGGCGACCCAGGCGGCCAGCGCGACGGCATACGGCAGCCCGATCAGCGAGAACCCCGCAAACGAGACCACGCCCGCGATGACGCTGATCGTGAGGTTCCCGACGATGTAGTTCGACGTCAGTTCAGTGGACTGATTGACCAGGAAGACGAAGTCCTCGCGGTGATCGCGTCGCAGCAGCCTGATCATCCACGTCTTTGTCGCGGGGAAACTGACGGCGAAATACGGCACCAACAGCAGCAGCGTCACGGTGTTGAACACGCCCACCGCGACGCTGCCCAAGAGCTGGATCGCCTGATCCCCCTCCACTTCGTCCCCGTTACCGGGGATGGGGAGACCAGCCAGCACATCGGCGATCACAGGCGAGCGTTGTTCCAGGTCGGCGACCAGGTCCGGGAGCCGTTCGACAGCCGTCGTCGCCTGGCTGGCAACGGTTGGAATGATGGCCGCCGCCAAACCGGCGACCACGACCAGTCCCGCGAGCACGATCACTGCCATCCCGGCACCCCGGCGCATCCCCCGGCGCTCCAGACTCGACAGCATCGGCTGCAAGCCAAGCGAGATGACGAAGGCAGCGAGGATGATGAGCAGGACGTTCTGGAGGGCGGCCAGGACGCGGACCGCCACCACCACAGCGATGACCACTACGGCCGCTCGCCACCAGTACGACAAAGGCGGCCACAGGTGCGACCAATCGGGCGGCGTCGCCTGCTCGGGCACCTGGGGCTCCGGGAGCTCGGGTGGGGGCGTGTCCACCGGACGAGTCCTCCAGTCGGTTCGAGAATCGTGACGTGAGTGTGGGCACCCTGATCAGGGTGCCCACGAACTCGCAGGACCGGACCGCGTTAGGGAGCAGTGGTGGTGACTGTGGTGTCGGTGGGAGCAGTGGTTTCGGTGGGGGCGGTGGTCTCGGTCGGGACCGTCGTCTCCACCGGCGCCGTCGTCCCGGTCGTGCCGGCGGGTTCGTTGTTGAAGAACCACACCGCCAACAGAATCGCCAGGATGGCCAGCACGGTGGCCACGGCGATCCCGGTGTAGTTCGGTCCCGGCGGCGTCACGACCACGTCGCGCTCTCTCTCGATGGGTGGGTCCGTTCTGCGTTCGTATGCCATTTCGTTTCCCTCCTTCGGGTGTCGGCGTCCGATACCCGGGGACGGCTCCGCGCAAACCCCGATCCGCCGATTGGAGTCGCGCACCACTCGCCCGCAGCGAACGCGGAGGGCCCCCGCCGTTCGGCGGGGGCCCTCGCGTCTCAGAGTCAGTTCAGCCGACGAGTCAGCTGTCGAGGCGGCGGCGGATATTCTCCTCCGACTCGCCGGTCCGCTCCTTGATGCGGCCGACCATCTCGTCGAACTTGCCCTCGGCGACGTCGAGGTCGTCGTCGGTGAGGTTGCCCCACGTCTGCTTGGCCTTCCCCTTGAGCTGATCCCAGCGACCGGACCACTTGGTCTCCGAACCGCGGTCGCCGCGAGTATCGATTTCGTCTCGCATGTGAGCCTCCTTCTCTCGCTTCACTCACGTCCCACCGGTACCCCGTCGGTCGAAGCCGCTAAACCCCAACCTCCCCGCCGGCCGCGCGCAACCCGAGCAGCGACGCATCTGCGGCGTGCCTCCGCCCCGTTTACCCGCCGCTCGGGGCGGGTATCGAGCGCCTGGCAAGAACTCAGCTCGCAACAGAGGAGGCGCGGATGCCGAAACGGGCGTGGAGCAAGAAGCGCGAACGACAGTACGAACACATCAAGGAAGGCTTGGTCGACAGGGGCGAGTCGGAGGACAAGGCGGCAGAGATCGCCGCCCGGACGGTCAACAAGGAGCGGGCCCAGGCCGGAGAGGCCGAGGAGTCCTCCCGCTTGTCGCGGGAGGACATGTCCGCCAGCCGTCGCGGGGGCCTGCGATCACACAAGGGGTCAGGCGGTCGCACCTACGACCAGCTCTACGAGGAGGCGCGGCGCAAGAACATCAAGGGCCGCTCGAAGATGAACAAGGCCGAGCTCGAGAAGGCGGTCGGCCAGAGTTGATCACCCGCACGCCGGGCCGCGAGCAGAGTGGTACCGATGGGGCCTCAGACTGTTCCGGCCTTGCTTGCGGTCCGCTGCAAAATACAATGTGCCTGTCTGTGGAGGGCCAGACCATGCTTGATTTACCCCATCTCACCGTCGACGTCGTCTCCAAGAGTTGTGGCGCGGTCATCCGACTCGAAGGCGAAGTCGACATCGCCAGCGTCGACCGACTCCGCGATGCCACCTCGCGGGCGATGGACATGGATGGGATCGACCACCTCATCGTCGACTGCCGACAGCTCGACTTCCTCGACTCGAGTGGCTTGAAAGCACTCCTCGAAGCGCACCGCCGTGTCGACGGAAAGCTCGCGCTGCTGGGGCCCACGCGACCCATCACCCGGGTGCTCGAGGTCACGGGACTGGAAGAGTTGTTCGAGGTCGCAGAGTCGTTGGAAGCCGCCACCCAGGCACTCCACCAGACCTGAAGCCGTCGGTCGTCAGCTAAGGACGGCTCACGACTGCGGGCCGGGCCCGCGGTACTCGATCAGCAGCAACGTGGCGTCGTCTCTCAGCCCGTCGGCGACATGGTCGAGGACGTATTCCGAAAGGCGGCGCGCCGTCTCGGTCACCGGCAACTCCTCGAGCGCTGCCCTGGCGAGCAGGTCGGTGAGGCGCTCTTCCCCGAAGCGTTCGCCGTCCTGGGACATGGACTCGATGATGCCGTCGGTGAAGAACAGCACCCGGTCGCCGCGGTGCAACCGCTCCCGCGCCACCTCTCGCACGGTTCCGCCCAGGCCGAACGGGCGGGACGGTTCGCAATCGAGCCGCCCGACCGCACGACCGTTGCGCACCAGCATCGGAAGCACATGTCCGGCGTTGATCCAGGTCAACTCACCGCTGGCCACTTCCAAGGCGCCGAACTGGCCGGTGACGTAGGAGGCGTCCCCGAAGTGGGTTTCGATCAGCCGATCGGCCCGCCGGTACGCTTCGGTCAGTTCGACGGCGCCCCGCCGTGAGTTCCGCAGGCTGTTGATCGCCACGCCGGACATCATGACCCCCGGCATCCCCCGGCCGACGGCGTCGACGATCGCGAACTCCAGGACCGGTCCGTTGATGGCGTAGTCGAACGAGTCACCGCCGAGTTCGTAGGCCGGCTCCAGAATGCCGCTGACCGCGACCTCCTCGGTCGATGAAGACAGCGGCGGCAGGAGGTCCCACTGGGCCTCGGCTGCCGCGGACAACGGCGCCACCCGACGGGCACGGTCTGCGACGTCGCTGTACCGGTTCTTGGTCACCAGCGCCATCACCAACACCGTCACCACCGGCGGAAACGACGCGAGGAATCCTTCGTCCCACTCGTCATAATCCAGTTCCAGGAGCCCGATCCGATGCGTTCCATCGAGGAGCGGGACACACACCACCGTCGGTGACCCTTCGGTGACGATGACCCTGGAGCTCGTGAACGCCTTCCCGGCGATGCTCCCGGTCGAGGATCGGGCGTCGCCCACAAGACCTGACGCGTCCAGCTGCTGCAGGCGGCGAAGCGAATAGTCGGCCAAGAACAACCGGCCCTCCCGCGCCCCCAGGATGTGGCTCACCTCGTCGATGAGCCCGGCGGCGGCCGGCGGCGGCACACTGGCAGCCGCCTCCAGCAGCCGGAGGATGCTGCCTTCGACACCGTCTCCCAGCTCCGGCCGTGGCGGCGTCATGTCACACCACGCCTTTCGACCAGGCAACTCGCTCTCTTCGACGGGCTGGTGATACCTGGCCAACCTTCCTACACGCTTGGGGCCGAGGCCGACCCGTTCATTCCCTGCTCATCATCGCAGAATCGAGCAGGCCCGACATCGGCCAGACTACGACTGTGACCTCCGTCAATCCGTTCCTCCCAACCCCGGATGAACGCGACCCCAACCGTCGATTCCGTGGGCGACTGGCGGCGCCGGTGACGATCGTCACTGCCGGGTCGGATGATCGGCGTACCGGCCTGACGGTCTCGTCCCTGCTCGTGGTCGAAGGAGAACCCGGCGAGATCCACATGGTGGTCGGCCCAACCAGCGACCTATGGGATGTGTTGGCCGAAACCGGTCGCTGCGTCATCCACGTCGCCCGCCCCGACGACGGCGCGATCTCCGACGTGTTCGCCGGACTCCGACCGAGTCCCGGCGGGGTGTTTGCGGGTACGGAGACGCGCGCCTCGCCCTGGGGCCCGGTGCTGGTGGATCTGGCCGACCGTGCCTACTGCAGTCTTCTCCGCATGGAAGAGCGGGGCTGGTCGGGGCTCGTGTCGCTCGCCATCGACCAAGTGGAGCTCACCGACCTCACCGACGCACTCGTCTACTTCCGGGGCGGATATCGCCGTCTGCGGTGAGGAGACGAAGCGGGCCGATATCGGTTTATCCCGCCCCCCGGCAGGGAACTCCGACGGGAATAGCCGAAGGGGTACGCACGCGCATGACCGAGCGACACGATGACAAGGACCAGCAACTCGAAGCGGTTCGACAGGACGAGGATCGAGGTTTCCTGACGACCGATCAGGGTGTTCGCGTCACCCACACCGACGACTCGCTGGCCGCGGGCGAACGCGGCCCCAGCCTGCTCGAGGACTTCCACCTGCGTGAGAAGCTGACGCACTTCGACCACGAGCGCATTCCGGAGCGGGTCGTCCACGCCCGCGGGTCGGGCGCCTACGGATACTTCCAGGTGTACGAGCCGGTCCCCGAACTCACCAAGGCGGCGGTGTTCCAGGATCCTTCGGTGCGCACACCGGTGTTCGTGCGCTTCTCGACCGTGGTCGGCTTCCGGGGGTCCGCCGACACTGTGCGCGACGTGCGCGGCTTCGCGACGAAGTTCTACACGTCGGAGGGCAATTGGGATCTGGTCGGGAACAACATGCCGGTGTTCTTCATCCAAGATGCCATCAAGTTCCCCGACCTGGTCCACGCGATCAAGCCGGAACCCCACCACGAAATGCCGCAGGCCTCGGCGGCGCACGACACGTTCTGGGACTTCATCTCCCTGCTGCCCGAGTCGATGCACATGATCATGTGGGTCCTCTCGGACCGAGGCATTCCCCGCAGCTATCGCATGATGGAGGGCTTCGGCGTCCACACCTTCCGGTTCGTCGATGCCGAAGGCGGGAGCCGGTTCGTGAAGTTCCACTGGCGCCCATCACTCGGAAGCCACTCGCTCGTGTGGGACGAGGCACAGAAACTGGCCGGCCAAGACCCGGACTTCAACCGACGCGACCTGTGGGAGGCCATCGAGGCAGGGAACTTCCCCGAGTACGAGTTGAGTGTGCAGGTCGTCGAAGAAGGAGACGAGCACGAATTCGACTTCGACCTGCTCGACCCGACCAAGATCATCCCCGAGGAAGAAGTGCCGCTGCGTCCGCTCGGCAAGATGGTTCTCGACCGCAATCCGGACAACTTCCACGCCGAGACCGAACAGGTGGCGTTCCAAGTCGGCAACGTGGTCCCGGGCATCGACTTCACCAACGATCCCCTGCTGCAGGGTCGGCTCTTCTCGTATCTCGACACGCAGCTGATCCGCCTCGGAGGGCCGAACTTCAACGAGTTGCCTGTCAACCGTCCCGTCGCTCCGGCCCACACCAACCATCGGGGTGGCTTCGGCCGTCAGACGATCCCCCGAGGCCGGGTGTCCTATCACCCGAACTCCCTCGCCGACGGCTGTCCCGCGATGGCATCGGCGACGGAAGGTGGCTACGTCCACTACCCGGAGCGGGTCGAAGGGCCCAAGGCGCGCACGCGGGCCGGCAGCTTCGAAGACCACTACTCCCAAGCGACGCTGTTCTGGAATTCGATGACCGACAACGAGCGCCAGCACATCGTCGAAGCGGCCCGCTTCGAACTCGGCAAGGTGGAGGTGATGGAGGTGCGCCAGCGGATGGTGGAGCAGTTCAACCGGGTCGACCACGACTTCGCCTGCCGGGTGGCGGTAGGGATCGGGGTGCCTGCGCCCGAGGAGCCGTCCGTCCGCAATCATGGCAAGCGGTCACCGGCACTCAGCCAGGAGCGCGGCCCAGGGAGCCCGGCCACCCGGAGGGTGGCGATGCTCGTCGCCGAAGGGGTCGACTCCTCACAACTCGAAGCGATTCGCTCGGACCTCATCGAGGCGGGAGCGATAGTCGTCCTGATCGCCGAGCATGACGGAGAGGTCGCGGCCGCCGACGGATCGGCCGTGAGCGTCGACAGGGCGCACGCCACCACCGGGTCGGTCGTCTACGACGGGCTGGCGCTCGTTGGTGGACGAGACGCCGTGGAGGTCCTCCTGGAGCAGGGCGACGCGGTTCAATTCGTGAGCGAGACCTTCAAGCATCACAAGCCGATGCTTGCGATCGGCGAAGCCGTCGAGTTGCTCGATGCCGCCCGTATCCGGGGTATCGAGATCGCCTCGCCCAACGGAGAGGCGCGCACTGTCGAGAGCGCCGGGGTCATCACGAGCCACTCCGCGGACCAACTGGGCGAGGCCACCGAACGCTTCCTGGACGCGCTGAGCCGCCATCGCCACTGGGATCGGTCGGGTAAGGACCGCGTGCCCGCCTGAGAGGGCCGGCCAGCCGGCCCGCCCGGACCACGGTGACGACGGCTCGTCGGCCGGTCAGTGGTACTCGTGCCGAAACATCACTGCGATCCGAGGGCCGGCCGCAGCCACCTTGGGAACGCTGTGATCGTATGTCCGCTGGCACGACCCGCCCATGACGATCAGGTCGCCGCGACCGGCCGGCCATCCCAAGCTCGGGCCGCCGTCTTTCGGCCGCACTCGGAACTGACGCGCTTCGCCGAGCGAGACGATCGCGACGGTGGCCGTCGGGAGGTCGCGGGCGACGCGGTCCCCGTGCCAGGCCACGCTGTCGCGCCCGTCCCGGTAGAGGTTGCAGGTGATGCGATCGAGGGCGATGCCATAGCGGCGGCTCAGCGCACCCGACATCGCCTGGATCACCTCGAGACCGGCCGGCATCACTTCGGCGCGAAACGAGGCCACTTGCCGAGGGCGAGCGACTTCGGTGCCCCTGATCCGTTCCACCCCGTCCCGCCAGTCCAACCCGTCGAGCAGCGCGACGAACAACTCGTCCGGACTGCTCGCCCAGCCGGGTTGGCGATCGATCCACGCTCCGTCGTCCAACTCAGTGCGTGCCACCGTTTCGAAGTCGCGATCGAACGGCTCCGCCACCGGTGAGGAGTCGAACAGCGATTGTTGAAAGGCCAGGTGCCCCATCCGGGGCCAGCGTAGTCGAACGTGTGTTCTACCCGTGGCTTCCGAACCACGTTTCGGGGCTCCCCCGGAAGGGTACGGCCCCGTCATGTCCCAACTCGAACCCGGCTCCCCCGAAGAACACGGTGTCAGCTCGGAGACGCCGGAGTTGACACAGATCGAAGCGGCTCGCCTGCTCGCCAACAAGGCGCGACCGCACCTGCAGGCGGAGGGCCTCCCCGACGACGAGATTCGCCAGTGGGCCGAGACGTTCGTCGCCGAGAAGGGCGGCACCGCCGACGTGGCGGACTTCGTGGATTGGATCGCCGCCCAACAGCAGTGAGCCTGCTGCTCGGTTCGTCGCCGGCTATCACCTGCGCGGGCACCTCGTCGTCGGGGCCCACATGCCGATCTGCCCCGCCATGATCGGAGACGGGCAGGATCTCACCGTCAATTGCTTCGGAGGTAGCGGATCGCCCGGCGATGACCGATACTGGGCGCGATGGAGCGCGGCGACACTGGAGCTGCGGTGACAAGGCGGGCTACCGCCCTGCACGGCGATGTCGCGGGTTACAGCAGGCTCATCTCCGACAACGAGATCGAGACCCACAACACACTCCAGGCGTTCCGCCGCATCATCGAAGAAGACGTGAAGGCCCATGACGGAGAGGTCGTCGAATTCGTCGGGGACGAGTTCCTGGCCGTGATCCCCACCGAAGCCCAGGCAATTGCGGCGGCCGTCTCCATGCAGCGTCGCATCGCCGCGGACAACGAGAGTCTCCCGGCGGGTCGGCGAATGCGTTTCCGGCTCGGCGTCAATGCCGGTGCAATCTCGACCGCCGATGGTCAGTGGTACGGAGATGCAATCAACGTCGCGGCTCGCCTGCAAGCCCTTGCCGACCCAGGCGGCATCAACGTCTCCGTCGACACCCTCGACGCAGCCGGCGACGTCGGCTTCGATGTCGAGCCACTCGGCAAGAAGCGACTGAAGAACATCCCCGAACCGGTGGGGGTGTTCAAGATCATCGACAAGGAGGTGGCGCCAGATCGCTCCAAACCGTGGCGCCGGCGCCTCCCTCAACCCAAGCGCCCTTCACTGGCGGTGAGTCCTTTCGTGAACCTCGGCAATCCTGAGGACAGTCACTTCGCCGATGGCCTCATGATGGCTCTGGTGATCGCCTTGATGCGTATTCCTGGTTTGGACCTCGTGAGTGAGAACTCGACGTTGCTGTATCGCGACCACCCCTTCTCTGCGCAGCAACTGGGCCATGAGCTTGGTGTTCGCTATGTGCTCGAAGGCGCGGTGCAGCGCTCCGGGGACCGGGTGCGGGTGATGACCCAACTCCTCGACGTCGACAATGGGACCACCGCGTGGGCAGATCGATTCGAGTCGACCTTCGACGATGTCTTCTCTGCTCAGGACGACATCATCTCTGCGATCGTCGCCGCCCTCGACATCGAGGTGATCGGTGGCGAGGTGGCCAGGGTGTACCGCGACCTACTCGACCCCGATACGGTCGAAGTCGCCTACCGGGGCCTCCAGTACCTCAGCAGGGGATCATGGGACGACCTCGAGCGCGCCGTCGAGACCTTCGAAGAAGTCATCGAACGCGCACCAACGGCAGCCGGGGGATACACGATGGGAGGTTTGACGCATCTGCTGATGGCGATGCGGATGAGCCACGAAGAGGCCTCCTCTCACTATGCGAAGGCAGAGGAGTTCGCCCTCGAGGCGATCGAACGTGGTGACCCAGTCGGCTTGGGGCACACCGTGCTGGCCTACGTGCTCTTGGTGCGCCATGACTGGGATGGGGCGATGGAAGCTGCGATGCAGGCAACCGCCGCCCGCCCTTCCTGTGATCTCACCTATGGGGTCGCCGCCAGCGTGATGCGCTATTTGGGTCAGATCGACGATGCCGTGGACCATGCCCACCGGGCGATCCGGCTCAGCCCCCTGTTCGCTGTCTGGTACGAGAGCACCCTCGCCAACGCCCACTTGCTCGCTGGTGAGTACGACGAGGCAGCCGAACTCGCCGAGACTGTCGTTGCCGAGGATGACAACCAGCTGGAGGCGTTGCTTACCCTGGCAGCCGCCCAGACAGCGTTGGGCCGGCAACGGCATGCCACCGCGGCGATCGATCAGGCGAGACGATCACGGCCAGGTCTGTCTGCCGAGCTGCTCCGACACGAACTGCCCTATCGCGACGAGGAAGCCCTCCGTCGTTTCGTATCACAACTCGAGGCGTCCGGCTTGAGCTAGCGCGTGTGACCAGGACAGAGCCGTCCGCGCGGTTGTGTCGAAGCCCTCGGGTGGTCGCATGACTCACCGTGGCGCCCGGAGTTGACACAGACCGAAGCGGCCCGCCTGCTCGCCAACCGGGCCCGACCGCCCCGCCGTGGCGGACTTCGTGGATTGGATCGCCGCCCAACAGAGTGAGCCGGCTCCTCCCGATTCCCGCTCAGCCCCCTGCCATCGCCCCGATGACCATGAAGGGCTCGTCGCCGGCGGTCACCTTCGCGGGCACCTCGTCGTCGGGGTCGACGTGCGAGAGGTCCTGCTGGCAGGCGAAGAACCGGACGAATGGTCTCCGATCGCCGGTCCCGTGCTCCCGGATCGTGCCCCGCAGCACGGGGTAGCGTCGCTCGAGCTCGTCGAGGATCGCACGCTGGGTGACGGGACCGTCGACGTCCAACTCGACCTCGCGGCCCACGCCCGCCAGATTGCGGAGGTGGTGTGGGAGGAGCACCCTGATCATGACAGGGTCTGCACCTCGACCGACAGGACGGCGGGGAGATCGCGGACGATCGGCTCCCACGAGTCTCCTCCGTCGGCCGACCCGTACACCTGCCCGCCGGTGGTGCCGAAGTAGATGCCACACGGGTCGAGATGATCGACCGACATCGCGTCCCGGAGCACGTTGACGTAGCAGTTCTCCTGCGGAAGGCCCCGCGTGAGCGGTTCCCACTCGTTGCCGCCCACCCGGCTCCGATAGACCCGCAGCCGCCCCTCGGGCGGGAAGTGCTCTGAGTCGCTGGTGATGGGAACGACGTACACCGTGTCCGGCTCGTTGGAGTTCACCTCGATCGGGAAGCCGAAGTCGGAGGGCAGGTTGCCGCTGACCTCGTACCAAGTCTCACCCCCGTCGTCGGATCGGTTGACGTCCCAGTGTTTCTGCATGAACAAGACGTCGGGTCGCGCGGGGTGGAGGGCGAGGTTGTGCACGCAATGGCCGACCTCCGACTCCGGCTCCGGTAGCTCCCACGGCGAGACGAGGCCCTTGTTGACGGGGCGCCACGACTCCCCGCGGTCGTCGCTGCGGAACACGCCGGCGGCCGAGACGGCGCCGAACATCCGGTCCTCGTTGCTCGGATCCACCAGGATGGTGTGGAGGCACAGTCCCCCCGCCCCGGGCGCCCAGGTCTTGGCGCTCGGCTGGGTGCGCATGGCTGCCATCTCGTGCCACGAGTCGCCGCCATCGGTTGACCGGAAGAGCGCGGCGTCCTCGACTCCCGCCCACACCGTGTCGGGGTCGCTGAGCGACGGCTCGAGATGCCACACGCGGGCGAACTCCCACGGGTGAGGGGTCCCGTCGTACCACTGGTGCGGTCCGGTCTCGCCGTCGTAGGCGAACTCGTTGCCCACCGGCTGCCAGGTCTCCCCACCGTCCTCGGAACGCTGGATGAGCTGGCCGAACCAGCCCGTGGACTGCGACGCCCAGATGCGGTCGGGGTGCACCGGGGAACCCTTCATGTGGTAGATCTCCCATCCGGCGAAATGGGGCCCCGTCACCTCCCACGACCGGCGGCCGCCGTCGGCGGTCAGGATGAAGGCTCCCTTCTTCGTGCCGACGAGCACCCGAACACCACTCATCTGATTCCCTCCTCGCGTCACGCCGCGCAGCGTACCCGCGTGCGGGGAGCTCGTGTCAGGAGCGCGTGGTACCCGGCATGCTCACACGCGGAGACCACGCGACGGAGGTTCGCTCGACCGTCACGGCGAGAGCGAGCCCGCCAGCGGAATCGCCTCGCGTTCGACTCGCTCCTTGAAGGCCGCGAGCGCACTCTCCGCTGCCTCCATTATGTGCGGGAGGGCGGCGGTGAACACCGCCAGGGCCTGCGCCGAACCCGTCGGGCGGGCGCACGCCATGGTCAGCCTGGTCCCGTCCTGTGTCGGATGGAGCGTGTAGTCCACGAGCAGATGGACGGTGGCGTCCGGCAGTTGCATCAGGTCGCGGGTGAGAATCCGGGTGAAGGGGAGCCACTCCAGCACCGCCGAGGGAGACACCGCGTCGCCGTGATAGCACTGGAACACGTCGCCCTGGCCGAACCTGCCGGCGGCGTCGTCCGTCCGTTCCTGCCGATCGGACCCGACCAGGATGCTGCGATACTCGGGATTTGCCAGGCGGTCCCACACCCCCTCGACGGGGAGGGCGATCTCCACGGAGGCGCTGCCTCGCATCTCAGAGGGGGCGATCTCGATCACCGAACGGGAACGGGCTGCCTCCCAGATGGGACCCATGTCGGCCACCCAACCGTCGACCTCGCCGGCGTCGTACTCCTCGCGATGCGCCAACCAGTCAGCGGCGAAGTGCCCGATACCGAGACTTTCGACCGCGGCAGCGGTGTAGAGGGCATACGCCCCGATCCCGGTGGCCGCTCTCACGCTGTTCTTGCCCAACCGATGAGCGACGTTCACATCGATGCCGACCAGTTCGCGATGGGCACCGATCGACTGGATGAGGAATTCGCCGTAGTGGATGATGAACTTGAGGTCGAGCCCGCCGATGTTGGCACAGGCCCGGCAGTCACAATTGCTGTTCAATGCCATCTGCTCGATCGCCCGGCGGAAGGCGACGTAGATGGCCTCGATCATCTCGACGAACGTCTGCCCGCTGATCGACCCGGAGTCGATCCCGTAGCTGAAGACGGCATCGCCCTCGAGACGGGAGATCGCCAGCGGCGGCCGTGTCCCATCCACCAGCACCGACAGCAGGTCGGACAGCACGCCGTGAGCATGCTCGAGTTCCGACTCCTTGAGGAAGGTCGTGTACCCGGAGATGTCGGCGATCAGCAGGATCCCCTTGGACGGACGAAGAGCGGACGGAGTCGGCACCGCGCCGAACGCTAGCCGTCGCCAACCGGCGGGGACGCTCCGCCGAATCTCTGCCTCTCACTGGGTCTGGGGTGCTGCCGCCCCTCGTGGGAGGCGCGGCGAGAGGTATCGGGAAGCGCGGCAGCGGGTAGTACCGCGAAACGCCCGGACGGACACCGAAAGCCGTCCAAGGAGGAATCATGGAAACCAACAAGACTGCTGCCGTCCTCGAGGACCTCATCGAGACGCTGGAGGATGGCCGGAAGGGCTTCGAACAGGCCGCCGAGCGCGTCGAAGACAGTGACGAGCCGGGCCTGGCCATCGACTTGCGCCGGTTCTCGCAGCAGCGAGCCGAGTTCTCTGTCGAGCTCCGCGAGCTGGCAGGCCGCCACGGCTACGAGACCCACGAAGAAGGTTCGGTGGGCGGTGCGTTGCACCGCGGATAGCTGAGACTAAAGCGCGCCCT
>CAZCRP010000020.1:0-18058 GCA_964501055.1 uncultured Acidimicrobiaceae bacterium | reverse complement strand
CCCGTGACCGCCGCCGTGACCGGCCACCCCGCCGCCGGGCGCATCGCCATCGTCCACGAGGTGTCGGTGGCCCCGACGGCAACGGTGCGCTCCAGTGGCTCACCGTCGAAGGCGGCGGGATCCCCGGCGATCACTCGATCGTCACCCGGCAAGCGAACACCGGCGGTGAAGGCGTCGGGGACTGCGTCGAAGCCGGTGGCGTGGGTGACCTCGGGCCAGTCGAGGATCACGGCGGCAAATCCCCAGAAGACACCGTCGGCTCGGAAGACGGGGTGGCGAACCGCCAGCGCCTGGCCTCCTTGGACGAGCTCGAACGGCCCCTGCATCACCGTTTTTCGGCTCTCGATCGCCGGCAGCAGCACGGCGCGCCGATCCGGATCGTCGAGCAAGTCGAGACCGACGGCTGCCTCGTTGCCTTCCAGCGGATGCACGAAGCGGAGGATGTTGCCCGGCGCCAATTGGATGGACCGGATGGTGGGGCGTTCCCGCATGAGTGCCGCGGCGAACACGGGAAAAGTCTGCTCGAGCGTGGGCTCGTCGAACCCGGTCACCTCCACGAAGACCGCCATCGTGTCGGCGGCGGCGGTCTCGCGGGCGATCAGGTCACTCATGGTCCGGGCGAGACCGTCCAGCCGGGCGGAGGTGTCGGCGCGGATCTCGGCGCGTTCGGCTGAACGGGCGAACCCGTCGAGGACGCCCGTCAGCGCGAGGACGCCCAAGAGGACCGCCAAGGCAACAAGCCTCGGTTTGGAGAACACCGAACGCACGACATGTTCATCGGCGCCCACCCCCGTTTCCTCAACCCCTTCCCCCAACCGCGTTCTTAGCGGGGCAGCGCGTCATCTTCGACGCGCTTCGCAGACGAAAACGGGGTTCTTGCCACCACCGCTGAGTCCGGGCGGGCTCAGTCGCCGGCGACGATGGTGGTAACCGGACCGTCGAACGCCCGTTCCAGCCTGCTCGGGAGATCCATTCCCAACCAGCGGGAGATGCCTGAGGGGAGAGTGGACAGGATCACCTCGTCGAACGTCTCCTCGTCCAACACCCGCTTGATCGCCGTGAACGGGTCGGCGTCGCCCAACTCGCCGCGCGCCTCGGCACCCAGGTCGCGGATCCGACCGACGAGGTGGTTCATGCGCGAGCGCGCCTGTTCCCACGTGGCTTCATCGCTGGTGGGTCGTTCGCCTTCGCTCCCGACCACGGGAAACGCGGCGCCGGAGCCGGACGCGACGGCGAATCCTCCCGCCAGGTCACCAGACCGGGTGACCGGCACCAAGACCCGGAACTCGGCGGGACCTTGCCCGATTCTTCGCTCCAGCTCGTCGTACAGTTCCTGCCCTGCCAGCGTCTGATTCGCCACCACCAGATACCTGCGCATGGGTCTCCTCTCGGATCGGTCTTCCGAGGACGGGAACCAACCGCAGCGCGACCGGTTCCCCGAACCGATCAACCCGGAGCCTACGCGGCCATCGATGCAACGGGGGACGTCACCCCCACTAGGTTGACGGCACTGCGAGCGAGGAGGCTGGACCGGACATGACCACTCCACTTCCGGTCGGTCACCCACGCTTCGAGCCTGACGGGATCTACCTCGACACGCCCACCTACGGATTGGCGGCCGACACAGTCGTGGCGGCATTGACCGAGGCGCTCGACAAGTGGCGACGTGGCAGAGCAACGATGGCCGAGTACGACTTCGCCGTCGACAGGTCGAGAGAGCTCCTGGCCCAAACCCTCGGCTGCGATCCACGTCACGTGGCGGCGGCCAATCAGGTCTCGGTCTTCGTTGGTCTCGTGGCGTCGTCGCTTCCCGACGGAAGCCGTGTGCTCGCCCCGGAAGGCGACTTCACCTCGCTCCTGTTCCCGCTCCTCGTCCAAGAGGACCGCGGTGTCACGGTCCGTGTCGTGGCGCTCGAGAACCTGGCGGCCGCCATCGACGACGACCCGGTCGACCTCGTCGCCTTCAGCCTCGTCCAGTCGGCGGACGGCCGCATCGCCGACGTGGACGCCATCGAACTCGCTGCCAGGCGGACAGGAGCCAGGCTCCTCGTCGACGCCACCCAAGCCGCCGGCTGGCTTCCGTTCGACACGCGCCGGTTCGACTACACCGTGATTTCGGCCTACAAGTGGCTCTTGTGCCCGCGGGGAACGGCGTTCCTGATCCTCGGAACCGACACCAGTCCCCTGCGCCCCGTGTTCGCCGGCTGGTACGCAGGCGAGGACGTCTGGCGCTCCATCTACGGCACACCGCTCCGACTGGCGGCTTCCGCCCGCCGCTTCGACGTGTCGCCCGCCTGGCTCTCCTGGATCGGCTCTGTCCCCGCGCTGGAGATCATCGCCGACGCCGGTGTCGCGGCGATCCACCGCCACGATCTCATGCTTGCCGACCAGGCGCGAGGACTCCTCGATCTTCCACCGTCGGGGTCGGCCATCGTGACGGTTCCCCTCGCCGACGCGTCCTCGCTCTCGGTGCGGGGACTCACCGCCTCGGTACGGGCCGACTCCGTGCGGGTCGGATTTCACATCTACAACGACGCATCGGAGGTCGCCGCGTTGGCGGAGGCCGTACGAGGCGCCCACACCCCATGAGCACCGATCGTGCGTCTCACCATGCCTCTTCGGGCTCGGGGAACGGGCTCCGCACACCCGCCGCTCCGCGCCGGTAGACGAAGAACGTGCGCTTCCATCCCACGACCTGCACACCGTCCTGATTCAGGCCACGGGTGCGGATCGTCACGATCCCCGCTTCCGGCCGGGACTCCGACTCCCGCACTTCGAGCACCTGTGACTCGGCGTAGAGGGTGTCACCGACGAAGACGGGATGGGTGAGGCGGATCTCGTCCCAGCCCAGATTGGCGAACGCCAACTGCGACGTGTCGATGACGGACTGTCCCGAGACGATGGCAACGGTCAGCGTCGAGTTCACGAGCAGCCGCCCGAACTCCGACTGTGCCGCGTAGCGCTCGTCGAAGTGCATCGGGTTCGTGTTCATCGTGAGCAGGGTGAACCAGACGTTGTCGGCCTCGGTGATGGTCCGCCCCAGCGGGTGCCGGTAGACATCGCCGATCGTGAAGTCCTCGAAGTGCCGGCCAAGCGGGGCGTCGTGCACGGTCATGGATCCCTCCTCCTCGCCAGCGGGGCTCTTCATCAAATGTCCGACTTTTTGATATTCGCAGGAACGGGCCCTTCTCCCCGCAGGCCGAGCATCGCCCTGGCCTCGGCAGGTGTCGCAGGCTCCATCTCGAGCTCGCGGATCAGACGGACCGCTCGCTCGACCAACCGGAGGTTGGTCGCCAGCTCACCGCGCCGGTAGTAGATGTTGTCCTCCAGCCCGACCCGCATGTGGCCGCCCATGAGCATGCCGTGCACGGTGGCAGGAAGCTGGGCCGGACCGATGGCCGTCACACCGAAGATCGCGTCCGCCGGCAGCTCGTCGACCATGATCTGGAGATACCGCGGCGCATATGGCCAGGTCCCGGAGAAGTGGCCGTCGGTCCCGAGCACGATGTTGACGTAGTGAGGGGGATCGTCGAAGCCCATCTCGATCAGTCGGGCGACCGTGAGCAGGTCGGGCGGCGCATACACCTCCCACTCCGGCTTGATGTTCCTGCTCCGCATTCGTTCGGCCATTTCCACACAGCGCTCGAACGAGGTGTCGAACAGCAAGGTGCGGCTGCCGATTCGCTGGGACATCGTCTGGGGATCGAACGTGCACATCTCCGCCCCCGCTTCCGTCCCCTCCAGGCGCGCCGCGAAGTCCACTTCCCACCGCCCGGGAGCGAACTCCTTCGCCATGTCGCCGTCCGGCCCGCCCCCCGTGCTGTTGTTGATGATGATGTCACACTCGGCGCGGAGCCCCTCGTTGATCCGGCGGTACACCTCGGCGTCACAGGTCGCCTGTCCGTCGAATCGGCGGGCGTGGATCGCCGCCACCGCCGCTCCCGCCCTCCAGCATGCGATGACGTCTGCGACGATCTCGGGGGGATGGATCGGGAGATGCGGACTCTGCTCCTTCGTGACGATCCCACCGGTCGGAGCCACCGTGAGGATCACCTTGCGCGTTGCCATGCGGCCTCCTCGATCCACGAGTCACTTGTCCAGCATACGTCAGACCTTTAGCCTGAATGGGTGACCTCGGAACGCAGCCCCGCCTACCGCAGCATCGCCGACTCCATTCGCACGGACATCCTCGCCCGGCGACTCGTGCCCGGGGATCGGCTTCCGGTCGAAACGGAACTGGCGGATCGCTTCGGTGTCAGCCGCTCGACCGTGCGGGAGGCGCTGCGGGAGCTTGCCTCCCAGAGTCTGGTGGAGACCGTACGCGGCGCGACCGGCGGCACGTTCGTGGTGGTTCCGACCACCGAGAGCCTCACACAGTCGCTGTCGATCGGAATCGAACTGCTCGCCGGCAGCGAGGACCTCAGCGTGGCGGCGATGCTCGAAGCGCGTGAGTTGTTGGAGCTGCCGGCCACCCGGCTCGCCACCCTGCGGGCGACAGCAGATCAGCTGGACGACATCGAGCAGTACATCGACGCTCGCAGGAACGCCGAGCGCGACGGCCGGGAGCTCGTCGCGAACTGGAACTTCCACACCCTGATCGTGCGGGCAGCCAACAACCCGCTGCTCGAGCTGATGGCAGAGCCGATCTTCTACGTGCTCCAGACTCGCTTCGCCCGCATCCAGGCGCCATCCGGCTTCCGTCGGCAGGTGGAAGACGACCATCGCTCGATCGCCGCCGCCGTGCTGGCAAAGGACCCCGACGAAGCAAGCGCGGCCATGTTCCGCCACCTCGAGTATCTCCGGCCGTCGTACAAGGAGTTCGACACCCGCCTCGGGCGGCAATGACGCCCCTGGCGGACATCCGCATCCTCGCCGTCGAGCAGTACGGGGCCGGCCCCTTCGGATCGATGCAGCTGGCCGATCTCGGCGCCGACGTGATCAAGATCGAAGATCCCCTGACCGGTGGCGACGTCGGCCGCTACGTGCCTCCGTTCCAAGAAGACGAGGACTCGCTCTTCTTCGAGTCGTTCAACCGCAACAAGCGGTCGATCTCGCTCGACCTGCGAAACGGCGCAGGACGGAAGGTCTTCGAGAAGCTGGTCGGCTCGGCGGATGCGGTGTACTCGAACCTGCGAGGCGACGTGCCGGACAAACTCGGCCTCACGTACCGACACCTCTCCGGGGTGAACCCCGCCATCGTGTGCGTGTCCCTGTCCGGGTTCGGCACCACCGGTCCCAGGCGCGCCCAGCCCGGCTACGACTACATCCTGCAAGGGCTGGCAGGTTGGATGTCACTGACCGGCGACCCGGACGGCCCCCCGGCGAAGTCCGGCCTCTCGCTGGTCGACTTCACCGGCGGGCTCGTGGCAGCCACCACGCTGCTCGCAGCGGTCCATGCCGCCCGTCGGGACGGACGCGGGATGGATTGCGACCTCAGTCTCTACGACGTGGCGATGTCGCTGCTGACGTATGAGGCCACGTGGCATCTGAATGGCGGATGGGCACCGGCCCGCGCGTCGCGATCCGCTCACCCCTCTCTCGTGCCGTTCCAGCTGTTCGCCGGATCCGACGGACGCTGGTTCGTGGTGGCGTGCGCGAAGGAGAAGTTCTGGCGAAGGCTGGCCACCACCATCGGCGCGGCCCACCTGGCGGAGGACCCTCGCTTCGCGGACTTCGCCGCTCGCCACCGGCACCGGGAAGAGCTGATCGCGCTGCTCGACCACGTGTTCGCCACCGAGCCGGCGGCGCATTGGATCGACGCGTTGGCGCGATCCGGTGTCCCCGTCGGAGAGGTCAAGACGGTTCCCGAGGCGTTGGCCGATGCGCACGCACACGCCCGGGAACTCACGGTGGAAGTCGACCATGAGCGGTTCGGCCGCGTGCGCACCGTGCGCTCGGCCGTACGGGTCGGCGACGAGGTCGCTCCCGTGCGGCGCGCCCCCGTACGGGGCGAACACCGGATGGAGATCATGGCCGAACTCGGGTATTCGGCCGCGGACGTGACCGGTTTCGAGGCGGAAGGCGCCTTCGGATGACGATGCTCCTCACGGCGCCGGTCCTCGAGCAGATCGGAGGACGGCTCGAGTTGAGCCAGGTCGCCCTCGACCCTCCACGGGCCGACGAGGTCATGGTCCGGATGACGGCCAGCGGCGTCTGCCACTCCTGCCTCCATGCGATGGACGGATCCCATGGAGGCATGCCGACTCCGCTGATCCTGGGCGACGAGGGGGCGGGAGTGGTCGAGGCGATCGGATCGGAGGTCTCGAACGTGACCGTGGGCGATCACGTCGTCATCTCGTGGGCGCCATCGTGCGGCTCGTGCCGCTTCTGTGTGGTCGGTCGGCCGGTGTTGTGCAGGAGACGGGCCGGGCCGGGCCTCATGCTCGACGGCACGACCCGCTTCCACCGCGACGGTGCCCCGGTCCACCATTTCGGTCCCGCCACCTATGCCCCGGTCACGGTCGTCCACGCCAGCGCCGCCATCCCCATCCGGAAGGATCTGGCCCTCGACGTCGCCGCCCTCATCGGCTGTGCGCTCGCCACCGGCGTGGGGGCGGTCGTCAACACCTCGGGTGCCAGACTCGGTAGCTCGGTGGCGGTGTTCGGGTGTGGAGGGGTGGGTCTCAACGCCATCCAAGGAGCATCGCTGATCGGCGCTCATCCGATCGTGGGCGTGGACCTGGTCCAGGAGCGACTCGAGCTCGCTCGCCAACTCGGCGCCACCGACGTCGTCCGTGCCGACGCGGCGGACGCATCTGCCACCCTCCGCGAGGTGAGTGGAGGCGGGTTCGACGTCACCATCCTCGCCGTCGGGGCCACGGACGCATTCGAGCAGGCGTGGGAGGCGACCGGAGTCGGTGGGACCTGCGTGGTCGTCGGTCGGACTCCCGACGGTGCGCGCACGTCGTTCGATCCGCAGACGATCCACACCGGGGAGCGACGCCTGGTCGGTTCGATCTACGGTTCGGTCCGTCCCTCCGTCGACTTCCCGAAGCTGGCCGACCTGGTCGCCACCGGACGGCTGCGGGTCGAGGAGCTGATCACGACCCGTTACCGGCCGGACGAGGCGAACGACGCCTTCGCGGCGCTCGCCGCCGGGAGACTGGCGCGCGGTCTCATCGTCTTCTGACGCCGGAAACCATCGCCCCGCGCAGCACCTGGAGGTGCATGATGAATTCGAGCGTGATCTCGATGACGTCTGCCGATGTCTCCTCGACCCACGGATGCCACCAGCCGTCTCTCTCCTGGCCATCCAGATACCAGGCGGCCATCCGGCGCAACCAGGCGAGGTATCGCTCCTCACCCGTGATCTGATACAGGAGGGCGGCTCCCCAGCTGGACTTGCACACGCTCGGGTACCTGAACTGCGCGGGCGTGGCTGCCATCGAGAAATCCTGGTACCGGCGGGCGAGGTGCAGGAACCGAGGCTGGGGGTCGGCCAGGTACAGCCTCCCCAGGAACGCGGCGGCGATGCCCCCGATGGTCCATCGTTGCATCCGATCCGCCTGCTGGTCGACGACGAACCGGGCCGTGAACGCTTCGTCGGAGGGAAGGATCGGCCGCTGTTCACGGCGCGACCAGAAGCAGTAGAAGCGATCCGGCAGTTCTGTCTGCGCCGCGAGGATCTGGTCGAGAAATCCCGCTACCCGGCGTGCATCGTCGAGATGACCCGTGGCGAGCAAGGCGAATCCGGGGCCGGCGGCATAGGGGATGTCCATCTCGTCGCTGCCCGCGCCATCGGGAAGCACGTCGTTGGCGAAGCCACCGGAGACGGGATCCTGCCAGCGGCGCAAGGACTCGACGAGCCCGTGCGAGAGATCGTACTGGGCGAGCATGTGAGCGCCGACGATCAGCACCGAGTCGCGGTATGCCCATCCATCGCGCAGGAGGCGGACGGGCCGGTCCAACTTCCCGTCACCTAGCAGCTCGCGCCGAATCCACGCACACAACTCGAGCGCCGATCCGGTTTCGCCCATGAGCGAGAGCGCCCACGGCCCTCGGTAATACTTGAATCCGTGCTGCGGATCCCCGATCACACCCGAGTGGTGCTGTTGGGCGAGGATCCAGTCCGTCGCCCGACGACAGGCGGCTTGGACCTCGTCCACCAGTTCGATGTCGGAGAGGCGATCGCTCATCCGGCACTCTCCGCCGCCTCGGCGACCATGTCGAAAATCGTGTACCGCGGTCGGTAGCCGAGCACCGCCCGCGCCTTGGCGCTGGTGACGTACCAGCTGGGACGAAGACCGGAGAAGGCGACCTCCACCATCGGCAGCCCGAGCACCTCGGCCAGGGCCCGGACCAGCTCTCGCTCCGAGTGGGGTGCCTCCGGACCGATGTTGAAGGCCTCCCCCACCGCCTCCGGCACGTCGATCATCGCCCGCATGGCCACGGCGACGTCGCGCGGGTGGGTCAACATCGACAGGCTCGACGTGGCGTCGTCCGGGTCGATGAGCACGAAGAGCTTGTCCGATCCGTCGTCGTGCACCCCCAAGAGCCCGTGGAGCTCTTGTTCCGCCTCCGTCCGCACGACCTTCTGTGCCAATCGGTCCACCGCCGCGCGGAGGAACCAGCGTCGCCCGAAGGGACTCGACGGATCGATCAGTTCCGACGGACTGGCGGTGGCGGTGGGGCGCATCACGACGTAGGGAATTCCATATGTGCGCCAGAAGGCGGCGCACATCGCCTCGGCCCCGACCTTGGTCGCGCCGTAGACGGATCCGGCGAGCAGCGGATGCGACTCGTCGATCGGCAGATACAGGGGCTCGTTGCGAAGTGCCGGCCAGTAGACGGCATCACTCGACGTGTAGACGAACCTGCGGAGATCGGGCGCCGCCTCCTTCGCCGCCGAGAGGAGGTTGTAGGTGCCGATCAGGTTCACCGACACGAAGGCGTCGTCGTCGACCTCGTGGGTGGTCAGGGCAGCCGCCAGATGGCAGATGACGTCGACACCGTCCACCGCGGCGAGGAGGGAACCCCGATCCGTCAGATCTCCCGCCACGACCTCCACCGCCACCTCGTCGGCGAGACGAGCGAGCCCCACATCACCGGGGAGACCGAACGCACGCACCCGATGACCTTCTGCGGCCGTGATCCGGGCGAGTCTCGATCCGATCCGACCGCCCGCCCCGGTGATCAGGATGTCCATGCAGCCTCGTGAGGATCAAGGCGGGCACCCTCACGCGGGAGGAGGATGGCAGAGGGTGCCCGCACACTCGATTTGTCGGACTATTACGGCTCGCCACCTATTACTACTCGCCACGCATGGCAACGTCAAAACGTTATTGTCGGACCAATGCCCACTCGAGAGGAGCGACGATGAAGTACGTCTTCGTGAACGGCAGAGTCGCCGTGATCGTCCGGTACTGGGAGCAGCGTGCCGCGGCCATCGAGGGCGGGGCGCGGATCGACGTGCGGGAGGTGTCGCAGGTGGAAGGGCCCGCCCACCGCGCCGGGGCAGCCGGGTTCACCGTCGCACCCGTGGGGACCGGAGGCGTCTGGCGTGCCGACCTGTTCGTCGTGCTCAACGAAGGTGGGCGATCGTGCTTCCACTACCACCCCGAGTTCCGGGACGGCGACGTGGGAGAGCGTTTCGACCGGGACGATCTGGAACGTGACCCGAGGGCGTGGGTCGAAGAGACACTCGGCGACCTCCCCGCCATCCTCGTCACGGCGGGAGCCGACCATCTCGTGAGTTCCGTCGACCTCGACGAGCACCGGCGCGCGCTCCCGCTCATGATGGCGGCGGTCGACTCGTGCCTGGCGCGGGTGCCGGTCGAACTGGCGAACCGATTCGCGGGCACCGAATGACTCCGCAGAGCGCCACCCTTTCCCGCGCCGCGATTGTCGGCGGCGGTCTGGCGGTCGGCGGTCAGACAAATTCCCGAGTTTCGGTTGACGGCCCGTCGGCCACTCCCCTAAATTCAAAATGTCGGGCAATTGCACATAGTGCCCACTGGAGACCGCGCGCAAGGCGCGATCGTGACGGCCCGGCAGGCGCTCATCACGAGCGCGGCGTGACCTTCGGGTCGGGCCGCTGTACAGACCTTCGGGTCGAGCGGTAAGGAGGAAGGGAACTATGAATCCATCGACGAGTTGGCGCAGGCTGTTGCTGATCGCAACGGCGCTCGCCATGGTCGTCGCCGCGTGTTCCAGCGGTGACACGACCGACACGACCACGGCAACCACCGGAACCACGGCGGCCGGGGAGACGACCACCACGACCACCGGCGACACCACGCCACCCGAGGGACCCCGCATCCTGCAGGGAACGATGTCGGAGGAGGCGACGGACCTCATTCCGCACACCACGACCCAGCAGGGCAAGCGGGCGGTGCTGCAGACCCTCCTGATGCCGGCGGTCGAGCGGGGAGCCGACACGCCGATCGTCTCGAAGATCCTGGAGTCGTGGGAGACCTCGCCCGACGCACGGATCGTGACCTTCACGCTGAAGCCCGACGTCCAGTGGAGCGACGGCACGCCGATGACGTCGGCGGACATCCACATGACGTTGACGCAGTACCTCGACAACAACATCAGCAACAGCGCCGGTCGCATCGGTGGCGTCCTCGGCCAGGCCGAGTTCGTGGACGGAAGTGCCGAATCGATCGAGGGACTGACGATCGTCGACGACCGGACGATCACCATCGAACTCGCCAATCCGGACGCGGCCTGGGTCGCCAACCTGGCAGCGCTGGGACCGAACCTCCCGATTCTCCCTTCGCACGTCCTGGGCGACGTCCCCCACTCCGAGATCCTCGACCACGACTACTTCCGGACGTTCCCGGTGACGAGCGGCCCGTACAAGTTCGTGCAGTTCGAGACCGGGCAGTTCGTGGAGTTCGAGCGCAACGAGAACTGGTCGCTGGGCGACCCGTACTTCGAGCGGGTCTTCTACAAGATCCTCTCGACCGACGTCATGAGCGCCCAGTTGGAGACCGGTGAGATCCACTTCATGTTCCCGGTCGATCCGGCGGACGTCGACCGCATCAGCAGCATCCCCGGCATCGTCGTAGACACGGCCACCGGAGTGGCGCCGGAGCTGTGGTCGATCATGCACGACCACGAGCCCCTGGACGTGCGGGTGCGACAGGCGATGCTGTTCGCCATCGACCGCGAGGGCATCTGCCAGCAGGCGATGGCCGGCTACTGCACGACGCCGATCACAAACATCCGTCAGATCGCCCCTGAGTGGTCGATCCCGACCGTCGACCAGTACCCCGACCTGATCGAGTACCGGTACGACCCCGACCGGGCACGCGAGCTCCTGGCCGAAGCAGAAGCAGACGGCGCGTGGGACCCGAACACGGAGTTGATCTTCTACCACCGTCCCGGTCGGAGCTACACCGACACGGCCATCGCCATCGCCCAGGGTCAGATGGCCGAGGTGGGAATCAACTGGACGATCATCAACACCGACACCGGCGGTCTCATCGACGCCATCCGCGAGCAGCCGCTCGGTACGCTCGACGGGTTCTGGGTGAGTGGTGCCGACTTCACGCTCGATCCGAGCGCCGTGCAGGTGTACACCAGCTGCGAGACGGCCAGGACGGGCGCCAACCTGATCTCCTACTGCCGGCCCGAGCTGGACGAGCTGTGGGTGGCGGGCAGGCAGACGGCCGTCGAGTCGGAGCGGCAGGCGATCTACCACGAGGCGTTCCGGTTGCTCAACCGGGACCCTTCGGAGATCTACCTGTACATCGTCGACACGATCGTCGCCTACGACGAGCGCCTCAAGGGCGTCGTGCCCCACGGCAACATCGGCAGCGCCTATCACAACGTCGGCGAGTGGTATTGGGAGGAATAGCCTCCCCTGAGCAGATGGGGCCCCGGCATGAGGTCGGGGCCCCATCTACATTGGCCACCTCCGACTTGGCTATCCACCTGATGTCCGTCCACCGCTCGCCGGCTCGCGCTGGCCAACCTCGCGTGCCGGCCGCCGCATCCCCCAGGACGGACGCGTCCCCGTGCTGAGATATCTCGTCCGGCGGCTCATCATCGCCGTTCCGGTTCTGTTCGGGATCCTCTTCATGTCGTTCATCATCACCCGTCTCCTGCCGGGAGATCCGCTCCTGATGATGATGAGCATCGAGGAGTTCAGCGCCTCCCAGGAGTATCTCGATGCGCGCCGCGAGCAGTTGGGGCTCAACGATCCGCTGCCGATCCAGTACGTGGCGTGGGTGGGCGAGGTCTTCCAGGGGAACCTGGGGACATCCTTCCATCGCCGCACCCCCGTCACCGACGTCATCGCGGCGCGGATCGGGCCCACGGTGCTCCTCACCGGCACCGGGGTGGTGATCGCCCTCCTGATCGGGGTCCCCACCGGCGTGTTCGCCGCCCTCCGTCAGAACACCTGGTTCGACTACACGTCGGCCACCGGGAGCATGCTCGCCATCTCGATCCCCAACTTCTTCCTGGGGCTGATGGCGATCTTCGTCTTCTCGCTCAAGCTCGGCTGGCTGCCGACCGGCGGGCTGCGCACCCTCGGGGTCGAACCGTCGTTCGGAAACTCGCTCCGCCATCTGATCATGCCGGCAGGCGTCCTGTCCGCCGTGCTCATCGGCCCCTACGTGCGCTACACCCGCCAGAGCATGCTCGACGTGCTCCGTCAGGACTACATGACCACCGCCACCGCCAAGGGAGTGCCGCGCCAGGCGATCGTGGTCTTCCACGGGCTCCGCAACGCCCTCATCCCCCTGACCACCGTGGTGGCCATTCAGATCCCTTCCCTGCTGGCAGGCACCGTCATCATCGAAACGATCTTCTCGTGGCCGGGCATGGGACAACTCGTGCTCGAGGGAATCACTCGCCGTGACTACCCGATCATCATCGGCGTCGTCCTCGTCAGCGCGGTCCTCGTGATGATGTTCAACCTGTTCGCAGACCTGCTGGCGGCGGTGCTCGATCCGAGGATCAGGCTGTGAGCGACCAGACCGCAGGGACCTCACTGCCGACGCCGATCGAGCCGGATGGCGGGCCCGAGGAACGCCACACCGAAGAACCCATCCTCATCCAGTCCCCCGGCCGCATCGCCTGGCGCAGGTTCCGCCGGCACCGCCTCGCCCTCGGCGGACTGGCGTTCATCGGCCTGCTGGTTCTGGCCGCCTTCTTCGCGCCTTGGATCAGCCCCTTCGATCCGAACACCGTCAACCTCAACGCCTTCCGCACCCCTCCCAGCGCAGACCACTGGCTCGGCACCGACTCGGCGGGGCGTGACGTGCTCAGCCGGCTCATCTACGGCTCCCGGGTGTCGCTCACCGTCGGTGTCGCCGCCGCCATCTCCGCGGCCGGCCTCGGCACCCTGCTCGGTCTCCTGGCCGGCGTCGTCGGGGGGTGGATCGACACCTTCATCATGCGGATGGTCGACGTCTTCCTCTCGTTCCCGTCCCTCATGCTCATCCTGTTGCTCGTGGCCGTCCTCGGACCGAGCATCGGCACGATCGTGGTCGTCATCGCCTTCTTCGAGTGGCCGACGGCGTGTCGCATCGTCAGACAGATGGCGCTCTCGGTCAAGGAGATGGACTTCGTGCTCGCGGCGCGCGCCACCGGATCCAACCAGTGGCGCATCATGCGCAAGCACGTCGCTCCTGGCGTGCTGTCACCACTGACAGTGGTCGGCACACTGCTGAGCGCGCAGGCCATCCTGCTCGAAGCAGCCCTCTCGTTCCTGGGACTCGGGGTGAAGCAGCCGCAGGCCAGCTGGGGCGGGATGCTGCGCGAGGCCCAGTCGCTCACCATCCTCGAACAGATGCCGTGGATGTGGATACCCCCCGGCCTGATCATCGCCGCCACGGTGTTGGCCATCAACTTCGTCGGTGACGGTCTCCGAGACGCACTCGACCCGCGCCAGCAGATGAAGGAAGGCTGACGCCGCGTGACTTCCACCACCGCCACCCGCTCACCGCTGCTGTCGGTGCGCAACCTCAATACCACCTTCAGGACCGAGACCGGCATCGTCCAGGCGGTGCGGAACGTGAGTTGGGACGTGTTCCCCGGCGAGATCCTGGGGGTGGTCGGCGAGTCAGGCTCCGGCAAGTCCGTCACCATGGCGTCGATCATGGGCCTCGTGCCTTCGCCTCCGGGAACCGTCACCGGCGATGCGGTCATGTTCGGCGGACGCAACCTGCTGGAACTCTCGAACCGTCAGATGCAGCGGATTCGGGGCCGCGAGATCACGATGATCTTCCAGGATCCGATGACCTCGTTCAATCCGGTCCGCACGATCGGTCATCAGATCGCCGAGGCGATACGGGTCCACGACCGGAGCGTGTCCCGCAGTGCCGCCCGAGCCCGCACCATCGAACTGCTGTCGATGGTCGGCGTACCCAGCCCTCAGACCCGGTACTCGCAGTTCCCCCACGAGTACTCGGGAGGCATGCGCCAGCGAGCCATGATCGCCATGGCGATCGCCAACCAGCCGAAGCTGATCATCGCCGACGAGCCGACGACGGCGCTCGACGTGACGATCCAGGCGCAGATCCTCGACGTTCTCAAGGTCATCCAGGAGGAGACCGACGCCGCCACGATCCTCATCACCCACGATCTCGGCCTCATCGCCGAGATGTCCGACCGAGTGCTCGTCATGTACGCCGGCAAGGTGGTCGAGACAGCCGGCGTCTTCCCGCTGTTCGCCGACCCCCACCACCCCTACACCCTCGGCCTCCTCGCCAGCCTGCCGCGGATCGACAGCCAACTGGACTCGCTGCTGTCGATCCCGGGTCAGCCCCCTTCGCTCACGTCGCCCCCGCCGGGGTGCGCCTTTCATCCGCGCTGTGAGCTGTCCCGGGGGCGAGCGGAGTGCCGCACCGTCGAGCCACCGCTGGTGCACATCGGGGGACCCGACGAACATCTGAGCGCGTGTCACTTCTTCGCCGAGATGCGACACGAGGCCGAAGTGGTCTCGGACAAGGTCGGGCTCGACGTCAGGGCGGGAGCGGACGAGTGAGCCAGATCGACACGGTCCGTCCCTCTTCGAGCGACGTCCACCGCCGCCTCCCGATCGGCGAGGAACTGCTGCGGGTGGAGGGTCTGAAGGTCCACTTCCCCGTCCGGTCGACGGTCCTGCGCCGCCAGCTCGGCGTGGTCCAAGCAGTGGACGGGATCGACCTCACCCTGGCGGCCGGGGAGACGCTCGGACTCGTCGGCGAGTCAGGCTGCGGGAAGTCCACGACGGGACGGGCCATCCTCCGACTGACCGAGCCCACCGCGGGAAGGGTGATCTTCCACGGCACCGACATCACCGCCTTGGGTCGCCGAGCCATGCGACCGCTCCGGCGGGAGATGCAGATCGTCCTGCAGGACCCTTTCTCGTCCCTCGACCCCCGCATGACGGTTCGAGCGATCATCGCCGAGCCGCTCCTCGTGCATCGGGTCTTCAATAGCGCATCGGAGCGGAGACGACGAGTCGACGAGCTGTTGGAACTCGTCGGCCTGCGCAGCGAGCTCGGCAGCCGATTTCCGCACGAGTTCTCCGGCGGTCAACGTCAGCGGATCGGCATCGCTCGGGCGCTCGCCCTCAACCCCCAGCTCCTCATCCTCGACGAACCCATCTCGGCGCTCGACGTCTCGATCCAGGCGCAGATCGTGAATCTGTTGGAGGAACTCCAGCAGGAGCTCTCGCTGGCCTATCTCCTCATCGCACATGACCTCGCCGTCGTGAAGCACATCTGTGACCGGGTAGCGGTCATGTACCTGGGGAAGATCGTGGAGACCGGCTCTCGGGACGAGATCTACGACTCGCCGACGCACCCGTACACCCAGGCGCTGCTGTCGGCGGTTCCCACTCCCGACCCGACGAAGCGGGGAGAGAAGCAGCGAATCCTGTTGCAGGGTGATGTTCCGAGCCCGCAGGATCCGCCCTCGGGTTGTCGCTTCCGCACACGCTGCTGGAAGGCACAGCCGGACTGCGCCGAGGCGATACCGGAGCTCGCCGACCGTGGGCAACTCGGGCACCCGAGCGCATGTTTCTACCCGGAGCGACTGGACCGCACCACCTGATGCGAGTCCTCACCGCCCACGACTTCGGTGTCCTCGCCCTCGAGGAGGCCCCGGATCCCGAGATCGGACCGGGGCAGGTACTCGTGCGGACGAAGGTGAGCGCCGTCAGCGCCGGCACCGAACGGCGGATGCTGTACGGCCGACCGGGTGACATCCGGGAGCACGCCCCCGACTTCCCGGTGGTGGGCGCGTTCGGCTACCTGGCTGCGGGGGACGTCGTCGAAGTCGGCGCAGGGGTCGAGCACGTGGCGGTCGGAGACCGGGTCTCATGCGGTCGCGTATGGGGGGCACACCGGGAGTTGCTGGACACCGACGCCCTGTCGGTGATCCCGATCCCGGACCACATGAGCTATCTCGACGGCGCCGCGTCCTATTGGGCGGTCCCACCCATGGCCGGGATCCTCGCCGGCCGCCCGCGGGTCTACGGCGACACCGCCGTGATCGGACTCGGTCCCCTCGGCCTGGCCGCCGTGCAGATCCTGCAGAGGTTCTCGCGCCGTGTGCTGGCAGTCGACATCGTCGCCAGTCGCGTGGATGCCGCGGCGCGCTATGGCGCAATCGGCATCGACGCGGCACGACGTGACGCGGCAGCCGAATCGAAGGCAGTCCTGCCCGACGGCCCGGAGGTCGTCATCGAGGCATCCGGCACGCAGGCCGGTCTCGAGTTGGCGCTGGAGATCGCCGGTCCGATGGCCCGCGTCGCCCTCGTCGGCGTTCCCCCGCCGCTCACCGGAATGAACTTGTTCTGGCCGATGCAGATCAAGGGGATCCAACTCGTGCCACTGCACCGGGACACGGCCGCCTCGCCCCAAGGCGGGGGGGTCGGAAGTCCGAGACAGGTCTACCTGCCCGAGGTGCTGGACATGATCTCCCGGGGACTGCTCGACATCGAAGGCATGACCAGTTGGGTCGTTCCGGTCGAACGCGGGCCGCGGGCCATGGATCTCCTGCACCACCACCCCGATGAGGTGCTCGGCATCGCCTTCGCCTGGGATCAGGGCGAGATCCGGCACCTCGACCGGTACGACGAGCTGGCGGCACGCTGAACCTGTCCCGTCAGGACGGGTCGAACAGCAGCGACGGACCGATCGCGGAGAGGTCGGAACAGCCGCACAACCGCATCGCTTCCTCGAAGTCACGGCGGATCAGCGCGAGCACCCGAGCCACACCCCCCTGCCCGGCCGCCGCCAGCCCCCCCCAGATCGGCCGGCCGACGAGCCCGGCTCGCGCCCCGAGCGCGAGCGCCTTGAGGAGATCGGTCCCACTCCGTATTCCGCCGTCCACGAAGATCTCCGTTCTCCCTTCCACGGCCGCGACCACTCCAGGGAGGACGTCATAGGCGCTGACCGCCCCATCGAGTTGGCGGCCACCGTGGTTGGACACGATCACGCCGTCGACCCCCAGTTCGGCGGCGAGACGGGCGTCGTCGGGATGGAGGATGCCCTTCAGGATCAAAGGAAGCGGGCTGACCCCGCGCACCCATTCGATCACATCCCACCCCAGCGATCGGTCGATGCCCCTCCGCCCCGGGTCCTCGTCGAGATGGACGAACCGGACCTCCGGCGGTATGACGAGGGGACGGTGCAACTCCCTGAGTCGGGTCGGCATGCCCGCATGATCGACGGTGACGCACAGCGCGCCGGCACCGGCCGTCTCCGCTCGCTCCAACACCGACCGCATGTGCGCCCGATCCTCGGAGAAGTAGAGCTGCATCCAGAAATCCACGCCCTCGGCGGCTACGTCCTCCATCGTCGTCGAAGCGTTCATCGACAGGATCATCGTCAGACCCTCGTCGCGAGCCGCCCGGGCGGTGGCGAGCTCCCCGTCGGGGTGAGCCATGCGCTGTACGGCCGATGGAGCGACGACGAGCGGCAAGCTGCTCTTCACACCCAGCACCTCGACCCCGGTGTCGACCTGGCGGACGTTCCGCATCACCCGCGGTACGAGGAGGATCGCGTCCAATGCCTCCCGGTTCCGCCGCACGCTGCCCTCCTGCCCGGCGCCGCCCGCCACGTAGCCGTAGGTCGCCTCGGAAAGCCGTTCCCGCGCCAGCGGCTCGAACTCG
>CAZCRP010000019.1:0-18999 GCA_964501055.1 uncultured Acidimicrobiaceae bacterium | reverse complement strand
CCGTGACCCATCAGCAGGGCCGGCCAGTACACGGCGTGGAACGGGATGTTGTCCTTGCCGATGAAGTAGTAGGTCTCGGCGGCGGGATCGGTCCACCATGCCTTCCATGCATCCGGCTCGCCCTGGATCTCGGCCCACTCCTGGGGAGCCGAGTAGTACCCCATCACCGCCTCCCACCACACGTAGATCGACTTGCCGGGACCGAGATCGTCGACCGGGATGGGGATGCCCCAGGCGAGGTCGCGTGTGAACGATCGGTCGTGGAGACCGTCCTTCACCATGCCGCGGGCGAAGTTGATCACGTGGGGGCGCCACCCCTGCCTGGTCTCGAGCCACTCGAGGAGCGGCGCCTGGAAGGCGCTCAGCTTCCAGTAGTAGTGCTCGGTCTCGCGCTCCACCGGGATCGTGCCTGACAGCTTGGAGACAGGGTCGATCAGGTCCTGGGGGTCGAGGATCTTGCCGCAGTTGTCGCATTGATCGCCCCGGGCGGGGCTGTAGCCGCAATGCGGGCAGGTCCCCTCCACGTAGCGGTCGGGCAGGAACTGGCCGCGCTGTTCGTCGTAGAACTGGAACTCGGACTTCCGGTACAGGTAGCCGTTCTCGAGCAGTCGGAGGAAGAACTCCTGCGCCACCCGGTGATGATTGGCGGTGTCGGTGGTGGTGTAGAGATCGAACGAGATCCCGACCGCCTCCCAGTAGCCGACGATCTCGGGGTGGAAGCGCTCGACGATCTCGGTAGGTGTCACACCTTCCTGCTCCGCCTTCACGGTGATCGGAGTGCCGTGGGTGTCGGAGCCCGACACCATCAGGACGCGGTGGCCGGCCAAACGGTGGTAGCGGGCGAAGATGTCCGGCGGCAGGTACGCCCCGGCGAGATGTCCGAGATGCAGCGAGCCGGATGCGTACGGCCACGCGACTGCGACGAGGATGTGGCGGGGCGCGGGCATGGTCCCGGCAGGCTAACGGGGGCCGCCGCGCGCTCCGCCCGCTTTCGTACGGCGCAGCTGCTCGAGCATCCACCCGCCCCGGTCGGCGAGCACCACGCCGGCGATGATCACCGAGCCGCCGATCACGAGCGAGGCGGTGACGGGATCCCCGAGGAAGATCACGGCGCTGATCGCCGAGGCGACCGGCACCAGGTAGCCGATCAGGGCGGCGCGGGCGGTCTCGGCGCGCTCCACCACCTGCAGGAACGAATAGAACGGCGTGATGGTGCCGAACAGCGCGGTGGCGACCGCCCAGCCCCACACGGGACCGGGCAAGCCGAACAGCCCTCCCCAGGCACCCGACGGTATGCCGATGAGCGTCAGGCTGACGGCGGCTGCCACGAACTGGGGCACGACCATGCGCCGGGCGGGCGTCTCGAGCGCGAATCGGCGCGAAACGGCGGTTCCTGCCCCGGCGGTGACCACTCCGAGCATCGACCAGACCACCGCCCTTCGCAGCACCGCCGGGTCGATGTCCTCCACGCCGCCGAGGAGGATCGCGATCCCTCCGAACGCCAGCAGCAGGCCGGGCAGGCGCCACATCCGGAACCGTTCGGCCGGGACGACGAAGTGGGCTGCCACGATCGATGCGGCGGGGATGAGGGCGATGAGGAGGCCGGCCAGGGAAGCGCTCAAGGTGACGAGGGCGATCGTGAAGAAGGTGGGCGGGAGCGCCATGTTGAGGAGCCCGATGACTCCCCCTCTCCGCCAGTCGTGGTCCCGGTCGAGCCGCCCGAAGGCGGCCAGGATGGCCAGCATACCGACGGCGGCGATGGCGAACCGGACGAGCGTGAGCGAGATGGGGCTCATGCCTCCTTCGAGGGCCAGCTTCGCGGTGATGTTGCCGCTGGCCCACCCGGCTGTGGCGAGGGCGATCCACGGCCAGGGACTCTTCACCGGAGCATGATCGTCTCGCATGGCAGCCCGGCGAAATCCCCTCCTACCCTCGATCCGACGACGACGAAGGACAGCATGACGGACTTCACTGCCAGGAGGCTGCGGGACGGCTTCGGTGAGTTCATGACGGGCGTGACGGTGGTCACCACCCGCGACGCCGACGGGGAGCCGAACGGCCTCACCGCCAACTCCTTCAGCTCGCTCTCGCTCGATCCACCGCTGGCGCTGTTTGCGATCGGCAAGGACTCCAACACCTTCGAGGCCTTCGAGGCGGGCAACGGCTTCGTCATCCACGTCCTCGCCGACGATCAACGCGATCTCAGCCTCCGATTCGCCGCCAAAGGGGTCGACCGCTTCGAGGGCGTCGACTGGGCTCCCGGATTCGACGATCTGCCGGTCATCGCCGGTGCCCTGGCCACCTTCGAATGCAGTCGCGAGCACGTCTACGAGGGCGGGGATCACCTGATCCTCGTCGGGCGCATCGAACGTCTGACCCTCGGCGATCGCTCCCGCCCTGCATTGGGCTATTTCCGGAGCAAGTACATCTCGCAGGCCTGACGCGGTGCGGCACGTATCATCGGTGACGTGACCGCCCCTGTCGTAGCCGCTTCCCGGGCCCTCTCCAGCCCCATCACCGCCGCCGGGCTGCGGTCGTATCTGGGAAGTGTGCCGACCGTGGACGAGGTCACCGTCACCGAGCGGGTGGCAGCCCTCTCCACCCGATCGATCAAGCGCGAGTCCAAGCGCGCCGCGCTCCTGCTGGCGGTGCGGATGATGGACCTGACGACGCTCGAGGGACAGGACACCCCTGGCAAGGTCAGCCAGCTCTCCGCCAAGGCGGTGCGGCCCGATCCCACCGACCCTTCGATTCCCTCGGTGGCGGCGGTGTGCGTGTATCCGAACATGGTTCCGATCGCCATCGAGTCCGTGAAGGGCTCAGGGGTGAAGGTGGCGTCGGTGGCCACGTACTTCCCCTCCGGGCAGGCCCCGATCGAGCTCAAGGTGGCCGAGACCCGCCGGGTCGTGGAGATGGGTGCCGACGAGGTCGACATGGTCATCGACCGGGGGGCGTTCTTGTCTGGCCGCTATCTCGACGTCTTCGACGAGATCCGGCAGGTGAAGGAGGCGTGCGGCGACGCCCATCTCAAGGTCATCCTCGAGACTGGAGAGCTGGCCACCTTCGACAACGTGCGCCGTGCCTCGATGCTCGCCATGGCCGCCGGCGCCGACTTCATCAAGACCTCCACCGGCAAGGTGGCCCCCGCCGCGACCCTGCCCGTGACCCTCGTCATGCTCGAGTCGATCCGAGACTTCCGCTCAATCACCGGGCACATGGTCGGCATGAAGCCGGCCGGTGGCATCCGCACCGCCAAGGATTCGATCCGTTACCTGGTGGTGTTGCACGAGACCCTCGGTCGGGAGTGGATGACCCCTGATTGGTTCCGGTTCGGGGCGTCGTCGCTGCTCAACGACGTGCTCATGCAGCTTCGCTGGCTGGACACCGGCCGCTACCAGTCCGCCGACTACTTCACGAAGGATTGACCGCATGGGAGACGTCCCCGCCCTCACGCCGGTGAACGAACCGATCGACTGGAGCTACGTCCCCAGCCGGGAGAGTCCCGACCTCGTGTCGATCGACGACCGGTACGGCATCTTCATCGACGGCGACTTCTTCAAGCCGGCTTCGAAGCAATGGTTCACGACGCTCGACCCGGCGACCGAGGAGCCACTCGCCGAAGTGGCCCTCGCCGACGCCAAGGACGTCGATCGCGCCGTCGGCTCGGCTCGGAAGGCGTTCGGCGAGTGGTCGAAGCTCTCGGGAACCGAGCGGGCGAAGTACCTGTTCCGGATCGCCAGGCTCGTGCAGGAGCGGTCGCGCGAGTTGGCGGTGTTGGAGACCCGCGACGGCGGCAAACCGATCAGGGAGTCGCGTGACGTCGATCTCCCGCTGGTCGCCGCCCACTTCTTCTACAACGCCGGCTGGGCGGACAAGCTCGAGTTCGCGTTTCCCGGGCTGGTCGCGAAGCCGATCGGCGTGGCGGGCCAGGTGATCCCCTGGAACTTCCCGCTGCTGATGCTGGCTTGGAAGGTGGCGCCGGCACTGGCGGCGGGCAACACGGTGGTGCTGAAGCCGGCGGAGACGACGCCGTTGTCTGCCCTCCACTTCGCCCGCATCTGCGCCGAGGCGGGACTTCCTCCCGGCGTGTTCAACGTCGTGACCGGGGCGGGGGAAACCGGGGCGGCGGTGGTCGGCCACGACGACGTCGACAAGGTGGCGTTCACCGGCTCGACCGAGGTCGGCAAGATCATCCAACGGCGGCTGGCGGGAAGCGGCAAGAAGCTGACACTCGAGCTCGGAGGCAAGGGCGCGCACGTCGTCTTCGACGACGCTCCCCTCGATCAGGCAGTCGAGGGCGTCATCAACGGCATCTTCTTCAACCAGGGACACGTCTGCTGTGCCGGCAGCCGTCTCATCGTGCAGGAGGGGGTGGCGGAGGATTTCGTCGACAAGCTCAAGGCCCGTCTCGACACTCTCCGGGTGGGCGATCCGCTCGACAAGAACACCGATGTCGGGGCGATCAACTCCGCCGCCCAACTCGCCAAGATCGAGGAGCTGGTGGCGGCCGGCGAGGACGAGGGGGCCACGATCTACCAGCCGGCATGCGATCTGCCCGCGCGCGGGTTCTTCTTCCGCCCCACCCTCTTCACCGGAGTCTCCCAGAGCCACCGCATCGCCCAGGAGGAGATCTTCGGACCGGTGCTGTCCATTCTGACCTTCCGCACCCCGGACGAAGCGGTCGAGAAGGCGAACAACACCCCCTTCGGTCTCGCCGCCGGTGTCTGGACCCAGAAGGGATCGCGCATCCTGTGGATGGCAGACCGGCTGCGAGCCGGGGTGGTGTGGGCGAACACCTACAACAAGTTCGACCCGGCCTCCCCGTTCGGCGGATACAAGGAGTCTGGTTTCGGCCGGGAGGGTGGCCGCCACGGCCTGCTCGCCTACTTGCAGGTGGGGGCCTGATGCCACGCCTCGACGTCAGGAAGACCCACAAGCTCTACATCGATGGCGAGTTCCCCCGCTCCGAGTCGGGACGAACGTTCCCGGCGGTCGACGCCGATGGCGCCGTGCTCGCCCGCATGGCGCAGGGTTCGCGCAAGGACCTGCGGGAGGCGGTGCGAGTGGCCCGTGTCGCCCAGGAGAAATGGGCTGCCCGCTCCGGCTACAACCGCGGGCAGATCCTGTACCGGGTGGCAGAGATGGTCGAGGACCGGGCCGAGGCCTTCTCCAGCGATCTGCACGCGGTCGGTGTTTCGAAGCGAGCCGCCGAACGGGAGGTGGCTGCTTCGATCGACCGGCTCGTCTGGTACGCCGGCTGGTGCGACAAGTTCGCCCAGGTCTACGGAAATCTCAATCCGGTCGCCGGCCCGTTCTTCAACATCTCGAGCCCCGAACCCACCGGGGTGGTCGGGATCGTGGCTCCCGCCGAACCCGGGCTGCTCGGTCTGGTCTCGCGGCTCGCGCCGGTTCTCGTCCCCGGCAACACCGCGGTGGTCGTGGCCTCCGACCGCTCGCCGGTCGTGGCCGTGACCTTCGCCGAGGCGCTCGCCACCGCCGACGTGCCGGCGGGAGTGGTCAACATCCTCACCGGCCACGCCGCCGAGCTGATCCCGTGGCTGGCATCTCACATGGATGTCAACGCCATCGACCTGACCGGGGCGCCGACCGACTTGTTGGCCGCCGCCGAGCGGGACGCGGCGGAGAACGTCAAGCGTGTCGTCCGCGGGGAGACCGTCGACGGTCAATCTCCCTTCCTCATCGCCGCCTTCACCGAGACCAAGACCGTCTGGCATCCCAAGGGGACGTGAAGGACGGGTGTCCGGCCCTCGTTGGCCGGACACCCGTCCCCGGTCGGTTCAGTGGTGACTGGCGGTTGTAGCCGCCACCTCACACCCTTCCGGATCGTCGACCGGGATGGTCAGCGGCCCGGTGGGCGGGACCTCGAAGAACACCGCCACCAGGACGGTCTCGCCGTCGGTCGGGTTGTACGCGGTGTGCACATTCCCTCGCCCGGGGTCGACGAACGCCGCCCCTGCCGGATAGGAGCGCCCCACGCAGTCGCTCGCCTGCACATAGATCAACTCACCCTGCACCACGTTCACCAGCACCGGTCCCGAGTGCGTGTGCCATGGGAACTGTGCCCCCGGCTGCACCGTGATCCTCGCCACGATCATCTGGCTCGGGTCGTGGCTGTTGAGCGCCTTGGTCGGGCTCTTGCCTTCCAGCTTGACCCGGAACTGCATGCTGACGTCATCGGTGAACGTCCCGCCGTCCCGTGCCGTCAGCAATTCCACCGAGATCGGGAGTGGCTCCTCCTGCGCTCCCAGTGGCAGCACCACCATCGATGTCAAGCCGGCGATGACCACGGCCAGCAGCGTCGTCTGTCGGCGTCGCACTTCTGCACCTCCTGTTGTGCTCGCGTCGCACTGCCCATCCTATGGAGCGCCACTGGGAGGCGACTGGGAGTCCGGTGGGAGGCGGCGCCGGCGAGGGCCGTCCCGACGCCATCTGACTCGGGGAAACCACTTGGGGGAAACCACTTGGGGGAAACCACTTGGGGAAACCACTTGACTGTGACAACCCACTTGACAGGGTGACATCATTCTGACATCGTTCTGACATCGAATCGAGGGCGGCGTGATGTCGATGCGGGTGTTCTTCACGGTGTGGGCGGGTCAGCTGGTGTCCCAGGTGGGGACGGCGATGACCGGCTTCGCGCTGACGATCTGGGTCTACCAGGACTCGGGTTCGGTGACCCGGCTGGGACTGATGCTGCTCGCCGTCAACCTGCCCGGCATCCTGCTGGCACCCACGGCGGGCGTGATGATCGATCGCATCAATCGCCGCACCGTGATGGTGGTGGCCGACACGGTCGCCGGGCTCGGTTCGCTCACCGTGGCGATGCTCTATTTCACCGACAGCCTCGGGTACTGGCAGATCCTCCTGGTGGCGTCGGTCTCCTCGGCGGCGTCCGCGTTCCAGGAGCCCGCATATCGGGCGGCCATCCCGACGATCGTCCCCAAGGATCGACTCGGCCGCGCCAACGGCCTCGCCGAACTCGCCCCGGCCGTCGGGACGATGTTCGCGCCGGCGATCGCCGGCGGTTTGTTGCTCGCGGTCGGCCTCGGCGCGGTGCTGGCAGTCGACTTTGCGACGTTCGTCATCGCGGTCGTCGCACTGTTCGTCGTGCGCTTTCCCGACGTGCGCGACGGTGCCCGGAAGCGATCGGTGTGGAGCGAGTTCCGCGAGGGCTTCGACTACCTGCTCGACCGCCGCGGGCTGCTCGGATTCCTCTTCATCGCCGCGGGCCTGAATTTCGTCCTCACCTTCGCCAACGTCCTGTGGATCCCCGTCTACCTCTCCTTCACGAACGAGGCAGCCCTGGGGGTGGCGATGGGTTTCATCGGAGGGGCGTTGGTGGTCGGATCCATGGTGATGAGCGCCTGGGGCGGGCCGAAGCAGAAGGTGCGGGGCATGCTCGCCCTGATGTCGGTGGGCGGCGTCGGGCTGATCATCGCCGGTCTCCGTCCCAGCTTCCCGGTGGCACTCGGCGGTTCGCTGTTGTTGATGCTGACGGTTCCGATCGTGAACGGGACGAGCCAGACGCTGTGGCAGACGAAGATCGCCCCCGCCGTCCAGGGTCGGGTGTTCTCGACACGGAGGATGGTGGCCCAGATCGCCACCCCGATCGCCTTCGTCGCAGCCGGACCGGTGGCCGACAACGTGTTCGAGCCCCTGCTGATGCCCGGTGGCGCCCTCGCCGACACGGTGGGCAGCGTCTGGTCCGTGGGTCCGGGGCGGGGAAGCGCCCTCCTCGTCTCATGCGTGGGGCTGGCGGTCATCGTGCTGGCGGCGGTGGCGTGGCTGGTGCCAGCCATCCGCAACATCGAACGTGACATCCCGGACGCGTTACCGGATCCTGAGCCGGGAGTCTTCGCAGGGTGACGGCGGCATGGTCCTCCATCCTCTCACCAAGGGCGTCGTCGTCATCCTGCGAACCCGACGGTAGGTTGCAGCCGGTGTCGGGGAGAAGAGACTGAGCGGGCGCACGATCGAAGTCACCGTCCCCCTGGACCTGCGGGCGACGCTGCGTGCGATCACCTTCCCGTGGGGCCGGTGGGCGTCGACGGGCTGGATCCGGCCGGCACGCACCCCTGACGGCCCGGTGACCTGCCACGTCCGGCGGGACGGGGATGGGGCGCACTTCGAGGTGTGGGGCGACGGATCGCACTGGCTGCGTGACCGCGCCGAGGCGTGGATCGGGCTGCACGACGACCCGGCGTCGTTCGTGACCGACCATCCCCTGGTGGCCGATCTCCATCGGAGGAAGCCGGGCGCGCGTTTCGCCCGTACCGGGCTGGTCTTCGAAGCGGCCCTGGTGGCGGTGCTGGCGCAGAAGGTGACGGGCAAGGAGGCCGCGGCCGGGCTGCGGGGGATGACCTACCGGTTCTCCGAGCCGGCCCCCGGTCCGTTTCCTGGTCTCCGTCTGCCTCCCGATCCGACGCGTCTCGCCGCTGCCCCGTATCACGAGTTCCACGATCTCGGGATCGAGCGCCGACGCGCCGACATCGTCCGCCGGCTGGCGGCGGAGGCGAACCGGCTCGACCGGCTCGCTGCCCGGCCCTCATCCAACGCCTCTCGCGCTCTGATGCGCCTGCCTGGTGTCGGAGCGTGGACGGCTGCGGAGACCATCGCCGTGTCGCACGGGGATGCGGACGCCGTCAGCGTGGGTGACTTCCACCTCAAGCATGTCGCGGTGTGGCACCTGGCCGGGCGGCCCCGCGGCACCGATGCCGAGATGATCGACCTGCTCGAGCAGTTCCGTCCTCATCGCGGGCGGGTGTTGCGCCTCCTCGAGGCGGCGGGTCTTCCGCCGCGATACGGGCCGCGTATGCCGGTGCGGTCGTTCAGCCGCTATTGATCGCCGGCGACCAGCGCCGCGATCAGATCGGCGACGAGACCGGGGCTGTTGACTACACCATGACCGGCACCCGTCAGTACCCGCAGGGTGGCCGGGACGCCGCCCTGGTCGAGGGCCAGGTACAGGTTCTCGCTCATGCCGAGGGGCACCAGCTCGTCCGCGTCACCGTGGATGATCAGGATTTCCGTCCCGGAGGGAATGTCCCCGATGTACGTGGTCGGGTTGCCTCGCCGCCAGGGCTCGGGGTCCTCGCTGAAGGCTGTGCCGAAGAACGGCTGCAGCAGGAAGGCGTAGGCATCGGTGTCGTAGGCTCCTGCCAATCCGACCCAGGCGTCGACCGCCTGGTCTCCACCGTCGCAGGCCCCGCCGAACGTCTCCGGGGCGAAGGCCGCCAGCGCCGACAGATGTGCCCCGGCCGAATGGCCGATGAGGGTGAAGTGATGGGCGGTGGTCGAGTAGTCGAGCGCATGGGCGCGGGCGTACGCCACCGCGCACGCCACGTCTTCGACCATGGCGGGGAAGACGCCTCCCTGGCTCAGCGTCCGATAGCTGGCGTTGAAGACGACGAAGCCTCGGGCGGCGAGTCCGTCCGCCAGGTAGCCCATCGAGTCGAGTCGGCCGCCATACCAGCCCCCGCCGTGGACGGTGACGGCGATCGGGTGGTTCGAACGGATCTCCGGGGCGTGCACATCGATCCGTAACCCGTCCGCGAACGTGAACGAACCCCGCCAGTGGTCGTAGACGATCTCCTCGACCGGCCGGGGGACAGTGGTGTCGGTCGGTGGTGGCGGTGCGGTCGTCGCGCTGGGCGTCGTGACGACCGACGATGACACCGGAGCGGGAGGGGTGGTCGACACCGACGGAGCCGCCTGCGTCTGGGTGGAGCAGGCGGCGACGAGCAACAGGGCGGGGACCAACCGGCGCACGGCCGCAAGGCTACGGCGGGACCGTCGCTATACCGACAGCGCCGCCCCGGCTGCCCCGTCACACAGCACCATGACTTCGCCTACCGCCTGGCGCAGCAGCTGGGTGGGGTGCCGGCCGTCGGGGCCCTCCAGCACCTCGGCCAGCACACCGGCCTTGGACTCACCGCTCACCAGCAGCAGCACGCGAGTGGCGATCTGCAGGAGAGTCGGGGTGGCCGTGAGCCGCCAGCACTCGTGCTGGGGAACGTGATTGGCCACGAACCAGCGATGCGCGTGGCCGGCGAGTGCCTCGGTGCCGGGGAACAGCGAGGCGGTGTGGCCGTCCGTGCCCAGCCCGAGCAGCACGATGTCAGGTGGGCGGTCGTCGTGCATGGCGCGCAGTTCGGCCTCGTAATGGGCGGCGGAGTCGTGCGGGTCGAGGTACGCGGAGTAGCGGGGGCGCACGAGCCTCGAATGGGCGGCCGCTGGGAGATGTGCCAGCGCCATCCGCCCGTTCGAGTCGGGATGATCGTGGGGGACCCATCGCTCGTCCGACAGCCAGAGCGACACCCGCTCCCAATCGATGGCCCGCGCTCCCAACGCGTCGTAGGTGTCCGCCGGCGTCGACCCGCCGGCCAGCCCCAAGGTCATCGGGCCGTCGGCGGCGCGGGCGGCGATGACGTCGGCCGCCGCATTCGCCAGGGCCGTGCGATCGTCGTGGATCGAGACATCCATGCGGTCGCCAGGGTACCCGGAGGACGGGGGCCCTAGCCTGAGCAGGGTGCGGGTCGAGCTTCCTGACGGCGGCCGGGTCTCCACCGAGACCGCAGGCGCGGGGGACGTGACGTTGCTGCTCGCCCACGGGGCAGGTGCCGATCAACGCCACCGGACGATCGTCGGGATCCGGGAGGCGGTGGCGAGCCGGGGGATCCGTGTCGTCACCTTCAACTATCCGTACACCGAAGCGGGGAGACGCCGTCCGGACCCCGCCCCCCGGCTGCTGGACTGCCATCGGGCGGTCGCCACCGCCGTCGCGCACCGATTCGACGGACCGCTGGTGCTCGGGGGAAGGTCGATGGGGGGCAGGATCGCGACGATGCTGGCGGCCGATGGGCATCCCACCGCGGGCGTGGTGCTGTACGCCTATCCGTTGCATCCTGCCGGCAAGCCCGAGCGGCTGCGGGTCGCGCACCTCACCGCGATCGACGTCCCGCTCCTTTTCTTCCAGGGTTCGCGGGATGCACTCAGCCGACCGGATCTGTTCGACATCCACGTGCGAACACTGCCCACTGCCACCGTCGTCGACATGGACGGGGCGGATCATGCCTTCCGTGGCGGCGGGTGGCGGGAGCCTGATCTCTTCGAGTATCTGGCTGACGGCACCGCCCGCTGGATCGAGGACTCGGTGATCGGCATCTGATTGATGCGCGGGGCCGCGTGCGGTTTGCTGGGGAACGGGCGACCCGCGACAATGCTGGCTCTGGGTTTTCCCCGCCGCACCGCAGGAGCTTCCACCTATGTCTGAACAGATCACCTTGCGCGCCGAGACCGGCCGCGCCACCGGCAGCCGGGCCTCTCGTCGTCTCCGGCGGGAAGGTGCCGTACCGGCCATCGTCTACGGCAAGGACCAGGAGCCGCTGGCCATCGCCCTCGATCATCGCGAGTTGCGCGCCGCGCTCACCACGGACGCCGGCACCAACGCCCTCATCAACCTCGAGATCGGCAAGACGAAGATCCTCACCTTGCCGAGGGTGGTGGAGACTCATCCGTATCGGCGCGAGATCCGCCACGTCGACTTCGTGACGGTGGCACTCACCGACACCGTCACTGCCGAGATCCCCGTCCACCTCATCGGCGAGGCAGTCGGCATCGAAGCCGGGGGTGTGCTTTCCACACCGCGGACGACTGTTCAGATCGAGGCGCTGGTCACCAACATCCCCACCCACGTCGATCTCGACATCTCTGCCCTGGAGGTCGGTGACGCGCTGCGCATCGAGGATCTCCCGGCGATCGAAGGGGTCAAGTACACCGAGGATCCTTCCTACACCGTCGTGTCAGTCACGGTCCCCGCTCTCGAGGTCGAAGAACCCGAAGAGGTCGAGGACGAGGAGGCCGAAGGCGAGGAAGGCGAGGAAGGCGAGGTCGCCGAGGGCGATGACGCCGCGGAGACCTCCGAGCGGGGCTCCGGCGAGGACGCCGGCGCGTAGCTCGTGAAAGTCGTCGTCGGGCTCCGCAACCCGGGGTCCGATTACGAAGGGACCCGGCACAACATCGGCGCAGAGGTCGTGGCAGAAGTCGGTCGCCGGCACGGTGCCCGCTTCAAGTCGAGGCTGATGCGCACCCGTTCGGAGATGGCGGACCTGCGGATCGGCGACGTCAGGGTGGTGCTCGCCGCCCCGCAGTCGTTCATGAACGCGAGCGGCGGCCCGGTGGCGGCCACCCTTCGCTACGTCAAGGCAGACGTGTCCGATCTCCTCGTGATCCACGATGACATCGATCTCGACTTCGGACGTCTCCGGGTGCAGGTGGGGGGCGGGTCCGGTGGTCACAACGGGGTCCGTTCGCTCGAGAAGTCGCTCGGCACCAAGGAGTTCAGCCGGCTGAAGGTGGGTGTCGGCCGCCCGCCCGGTCGCCAGGACCCGGCCGATTTCGTGTTGCGGCGCTTCTCGGCCAGGGAGCGGCAGGAGGTCGATCTCATCGTCGTCGACGCCGCTGACGTCGTCGAGCTGTGGATTTCCGACCCCGCGCGCGCCCAGGAACGAGCCGCCCACCGCCGCCCCGCCTGACCCGCTCTCAGCAAGCCCGACACGACGGCGGGCGGCGCGTCGGAGCGCCGGCGAGGCGACGCTTCCGACCGGCGCCCACTAGGTTCCCGCTCGTTCGGAGCGAGGAGAACGCGCGTGGCCCAGCTCGTCGGGGCGTTGGATCAAGGCACGACCAGCACCCGCTTCATCGTCTTCGATCCGTCGGGTGCGATCGTGGCCTCGGACCAGCAGGAGCACCGCCAGATCTTCCCCCGCCCTGGCTGGGTCGAACACGACCCGGCCGAGATCATCGATCGCATGTGGTCGGTCATCGATGGCGCCCTCGCCAGCGCCGACATCGAGCCGGGCGACCTGGCGGCAATCGGGATCACCAATCAGCGGGAGACAGCAGTCGTGTGGGAGCGGGCTTCGGGCGAGCCCGTCGCCAACGCCATCGTGTGGCAGGACACGCGCACCGACGAGTTGGTGCGGCGCTTGGGAGGCGACCACGGACCCGACCGGTTCCGAGCCAAGACCGGGCTGCCGCTCGCCACCTATTTCGCCGGGCCGAAAGTCCGCTGGCTGCTCGACGAGCGGCCGGAGCTGGCGGAACGGGCCAGCCGGGGAGAGCTGGCGTTCGGGACGATCGACTCGTGGGTCGTGTGGCACCTGACGGGGGGAAGACGTCACATCACGGACGTCACGAATGCTTCCCGCACCATGCTCCTCGACCTGGCGACGCTCGACTGGGACGAGGAGCTCACCGCCGCCATCGGGGTTCCTCCTTCGATGCTCCCCGAGGTGGTCCCATCGTCGGCATTGCTCGGCCACGGGACCGGACGCCTCGCCGGAGTGCCGATCGGCGGCATCCTCGGGGATCAGCAGGCTGCCCTGTTCGGTCAGACGTGCTTCGACGCCGGCGACGCGAAGAACACCTACGGCACCGGCAACTTCATGCTCCTCAACACCGGGCCGGACCTCGTGCACTCCACCAACGGGCTGCTCACGACCGTCGGGTACCGGATCGGGGCCCAGCCCGCCGTCTACGCGTTGGAGGGTTCGATCGCCGTGACCGGGGCGCTCGTACAGTGGCTGCGCGACAACCTCGGGATCATCGACGCCGCCGCCGGAGTGGAGGAACTGGCCCGATCGGTCGAGGACAACGGGGATGTCTACTTCGTTCCGGCCTTCTCCGGGTTGTTCGCGCCCCACTGGCGGTCGGACGCCAGGGGCGTGATCGTCGGCCTCACCCGCTTTGCGACCGGCGGTCACATCGCCCGGGCGGCACTGGAAGCGACGGCGTTGCAGTCCAGGGAGGTGCTCGATGCCATGAACGCCGACTCGGGTGTCGACCTCACGGAGCTCAAAGTGGACGGAGGCATGGTGGGCAACGAGCTCCTGATGCAGTTCCAGGCGGACATTCTCGGCGTACCGGTGGTCCGGCCGCTCGTGGCCGAGACGACTGCCCTCGGGGCCGCCTACGCCGCCGGGCTGGCGGTGGGGGTGTGGGCCTCCCTCGACGACCTGCGAGCGAACTGGGGCGAAGATCGCAGGTGGGAGCCGCGCATGGCGGCCCCCGACCGCGAGCGCATCTATGCCAGGTGGAGGAAGGCGGTGGAGCGGACGCTCGACTGGGTGTGAGAAATTCCGGTCGGCTGTCGAAATCCCGGCGGTGACATTCGTCGTATGAGTAGCGCATCGATACCAACGAGAAGGGAGCGGAGATGCCTACGTATGCAGCACTGATCTACACCCCCGCCGAGACGGAGGGTCAGGGCACCCCCGAAGAGTGGGCGGCGGTGATGGCCGAGTACAACGCGTTCGGCGAGGAAGCAGGCGCCGCCGGCGTCATCGCCGGCGGCGAGGCGCTCGAGGACACCCACACCGCCACCACCGTGACGGTGCCGGGCGGCAAGGGTGGTGAGGTGATGACCACCGATGGCCCGTTCGCCGAGACGAAAGAGGTGCTGGGCGGCTTCTATCTGCTGCGGTGCGCCGATCTCGACGAGGCCATCGGCTGGGCTGCGAAGATCCCCGGCGCGTGGCGCGGCAAGGTCGAGGTCCGGCCATGTGTGGACTTTTCCCAGGGGCAGTGACGCCCAGCCTCGAAGACACGATCAGACACGAGGGTGGCCGGGTCCTGGCCACCCTCGTCCGTCTCGCCGGCGACATCGGCTTGGCCGAGGACGCGCTGCAGGATGCCGCCATGGTGGCGCTGGAGAAGTGGCCCCTGGCGGGTGTCCCGGCCAATCCGGCCGCCTGGCTGACGACCACGGCCCGCCACCGGGCGCTCGATCGTCTGCGGAGGGAGCGGTCGCGTGACCGTAAGGAGAGCGAGGCGATGAGGCTGCTCGATTCGGGGGCCGTCGAGCCGCCGGATGGACGTGACGATCGGCTCCGGCTGATCTTCACGAGCTGTCATCCGGCGCTGTCCCCCGAAGCGCGGGTGGCGCTGGCGCTGCGCACCATCGGCGGCATGACGACAGCCGAGATCGCCCGTGCGTTCTTGGTCCCGGAGGCGACGATGGGGCAACGGATCAGCCGGGCGAAGAGCAAAATCGCCACCGCCCGGATTCCCTACCGCATCCCGGACGATCACGAACTCCCGGACCGCCTCCCTGCCGTGCTCACCACCGTCTACGTGATCTTCACCGCCGGGCATCATGCCCCCGCCGGACGGCTCGACGCCAGGGCGGATCTGGCGCGAGAGGCGATCCGACTGGGCCGGCTGCTCGTGGAGTTGATGCCGGACGAGCCCGAGGTCCACGGGCTGATCGCGTTGATGCTCTCCACCGAGGCGAGGCGCGGGGCGCGGCTGGCGCCGGACGGATCACAGGTGCTGCTCGCCGACCAGGACCGGTCCGCTTGGGATCGCGCCGCCATCGACGAAGCTGCCGCCATCGTGGAGCGCACCCTCCGCTTGCGGCGTCCAGGACCGATGCAGATCCAGGCGGCCATCTCGACGTTGCACTGCGTGGCGGCCTCCGATGCCGACACCGACTGGAAGCAGATCGTCGACCTATACCGGATCTTGGAACGCATGTCGCCGGGTCCTGTCACCCGCTTGAACCGGGCGGTGGCGGAGGCCAAGGTGTTCGGCCCCGCAGCGGGACTGCAACTGCTGGAGAACTTCGAGCTCGAGCGCTGGCATCTCTACTGGGCGACCCGCGCCGAGTTGTTGGGTCAGGCGGGCGAACTCGAGGCGGCCCGGTCGGCTTTGCACACCGCCCTCGCATGTGACATGAACGAATCGGACCGGGACCTGCTCGAGCGACGCCTGGCGGCGCTCTGATCACAGACCTTCGGCAATCAACTCACGTTCGTGGTCGTCTTTCGCGGCTCGCTTCTCCGCCTCCGACCATTGCAGTTCGGCGCCCATCACCTCCGCGATGCGATCGAGGTCGCCGCGGGCATGGTCGGGGGTGAACCACGCCAGGTGGGTTCGACGGAGCGTCACGTCCGACAGACGGTGGGCGCCTTCGTGGCGAACCGCGTGCACGACGTCGGCGAGGGAAGACCTCCTGTCCCCGAGCGGCGCACGGAGTCGTGGGTCGGCCTCCATGAGTCGGGCGATCCGCTCGACATCGGTTCCGTTGCGATCGATGGTGGGACCGATCACCGCGGGATCTGCCCCGGCGGCCGCCAGCCTGGCCGCAAGCACCGACCGCGACCCTCCGGCGCCGATCAGGGGCACGGTGTCGGTCGACGACGCCACGCTCAGCCCGAGGGATGCGGCGACGGCGTCGGATGCCTCCGCTGCGATGCGGCGGTAGGTGGTCAGCTTTCCGCCGGCGACCTGGATGTAGCCGGGGGTCGGCTGCTCGATGACGTGTTCGCGGCTGACCTTGGCGGTTTGTGCTCGCCCGGTGTCCTTCAGGGCGCGCAGCCCCGCGAAGACACTCAACGGCTGAAAGTCGTCGACATCGAGGTACCGCTGCACGTGGCGGATCAGATAGTCGACGTCCTCGGCATCGGCGGTTGGGTGGGTCGGCTCACCGGCGTAGGGCGTGTCCGTCGTCCCGATCATGGAGTGTCCCAGCCACGGGACGATGAACAGCACCCGGCCGTCGTCGGTCTCAGGAAGCACGAGTGCTCGGTCGCCGAGACCGAGCAGCAGGCGATCGACGATGAGGTGGGTGCCCTTCGACCTCACGATCGCCAGGTTCGACTCGCCGCTGGACAGTTCGGGAGGGTCGAACGCCCCGCTGGCGGCCAGCACCGATCTGGCCGTCACGGTGAAGCCTTCGTCTTGCGCCCGATCGTGCAGATGGAGCCGGAAGCCGGGACGGAGCGGCTCGACCAGCCTCACCTCGACCTGGTTGACCGCCGTCACCGCGTATCGGCTCACGGCGGTCTTGAGCAGGCTCACGACCAGGCGCGCATCGTCGGTCTGCGCGTCCGAGTAGACGAACCCGCTCTTGAGCCCCTCAGGGCGCAGGCGGGGGAGATCCGCCAGCAGTCGCTCGGCGGAGAGGGAACGGTGACGTGAACCGGGACGTCCGACACCACCGAGCAGGTCGTATGCGACGAGGCCGGCCCGGAGCGCCAACGGCGCCTTCCACCCCCGGGCGGCCCACGCCGGCGCGTCGGCGATTCCGTACTGCTCGAAGATCGGGATGACGAACTCGAGCGGGTGGTACAGGAAGTCGGCCACCCTGGCGAGGACCCGCTGTTCCCGCAGGCCCTCGGCGACAAGGGCCAGGTGGAACTGGGGGAGGTAGCGAATTCCGCCGTGGAGCAGTTTGGTCGAGCGGGACGACGTGCCCTGGGCGAAGTCGGAACGGTCGACCACCGCGGCCGCCAGCCCACGGGCGGCGAGATCCAGGACCGCCCCTGCTCCCGTCACGCCTCCCCCCACGACGAGCACGTCGAAGGTGTCGCCGGCGGTGAGGCGACGCAGATGGGTGGCGCGGGACCAACTGGCGGTCACGTCGCGAAGGTACCCTCGTGAAGGGGGAGTCCCAATCCGGCTCCCGCGTACAATCGCGGCGCACCGACCGGAGGTACGTCATCACCATCCCCGATCTCCTGGCCGTCGTCCGGGTACTCCTCGTGCCCGTCGTGATGGTGCTCGTCAGGAGCGCGGACACCCTCGAGCACGCCTTCGGCTACGCGTTCGCGCTGTTCGTGGTGGCGGCGATGACCGACTTCTTCGACGGTTACCTGGCTCGGAGGATGGGGACCACCAGCAACCTGGGGGCGTTTCTCGACACGACCGCCGACAAGCTGTTGGTGACCGGCACGCTGTTCGCGCTCGTGTCGGTCGATCGGGTGTCGATCTGGGCCGCGGTGATCATCGTCATGCGAGAGTTCATCGTGATGGCGTTGCGGGGTTTGGTGGCGATGTCGGGCTCGTTCATCGGGCCCTCGGTGTGGGGGAAGATCAAGGCCACGGTGCAGTTCACGGCGATCGGGTTGGCCTTCGTCCGGCTCTCGGAGCCGTGGGGTCCGATGTACCTCGACCAGTGGGCGATGTGGGTCGCGGTGGGAGTGACGATCGCCTCCGGCTGGCAGTACCTGTCGGCCTTCATGGACACTGTGCGGGCATCGCGGGCGACGACTTCGACGTGAGCGTCGCCGTGACCGGTGGCTCGGGAGTGGTGGGCAGCGCCATCGTCCGTCACCTGGTCGCCGCCGGCCGCGACGTCGTCGCGACTTCTCGCCGCCGGGAGTCCGATGAGGCGCTGACCGCGCTTGGAGCAGTGCCGGTCCGGTGCGACATCACCTCGACTCCGACGTTGGCCGCCGCGTTCGAGGGCTCCGACGTCGTCTACCACGTCGCCGGCGTGAACACGATGTGCCCGACCGATCCGTCGGAGATGGAGCGGGTGAACGTGGGCGGGTCGATGGCGGTTCTGCGCGCCGCCGAGGCGGCAGGGGTGCGCCGGATGGTGTACACGTCCTCGGCAGCCACGATCGGGGAGCGCACCGGGATCACCGGCACGGAAGAGACGCCGCATCGGGGCTGGTACCTATCCCACTACGAGCGTTCGAAGCATCTGGCCGAGATGGCAGTCTTCGCCGCCGCCCGTGAACTGGAGGTCGTGTCCGTCAACCCTTCCTCGGTCCAGGGCCCGGGCCGCTCGACTGGCACCGCCCGGCTGATCCTCGACCTTCTGCATGGCCGGCTGCCGGCGCTCGTCGACACGAGCGTCTCGATCGTCGACATCGACGACTGTGCTCGCGGCCATCTCCTGGCTGAGTCGCACGGCGAGCCCGGCGCCCGCTATCTGCTCAATTCGTTCACGCTCACCATGCGCGAGGCGATCGGCGTCCTGGAAGGAGTGCTGGATGCGCCCCTGGCGGTGCGGTGGATTCCCGGCTGGCTAGCGGCCAGCGCGGCGGTGCCGCTGGAAATGTGGGATCGGGGGCGGGGACGGCCGCCACGCGTCTGCCGGGAGATGGTCCGCACGCTGCGCCACGGGCATTCGTACGACGGATCGAAGGCGACGACCGCCCTCGGTCTGGAGTACCGGACGGCGCCGGA
>CAZCRP010000018.1:3613-19163 GCA_964501055.1 uncultured Acidimicrobiaceae bacterium | reverse complement strand
CCATCACCACCGTGCCCACCACCAGCGCCGCGCCCACGATGAGGGCCAGAAGGTGGAACCCGAACTCGGCCGGCGCCAGCACCCCCACCAACAGGAGCACCACCCCGGTCGAGCGCCCCGCGGCGGCGAGCGAGGACACCGAGGTCCTCCCGGACGGCCGCCACACGGCCAGGGACATGCCGGTCAGGAACAAGATAATGTCGAGCGACACCCAGATCCGAGTGAGATTCGGGCGCGGGTAGGTGCCGACCGCATAGTTGGTGGCGTTGCGGGGGATCACCGACCACAGACGGCCGGGGTCGAACACGAACGAGAGGATCCCCCTGATCGCGAACACGAGCGCGATGCCCAACAGAACGGTGATGACGCCGCTGCTCACGGAACGGAACAGGTTCTGGCGCATCCAGACGATGGCCGTCGGCTGGCTCGCCTCGGGTGGCGGCTCAGGGGGCCGTAGCTCGGACGCGACCTTGGGGATCGTCATCGCTCCACCAACTTCAGACGGCGGTTGTAGTAGTTGACGATGAGAGAGAGCAGGAGGCTGATCGTGAGATAGAACGCGATCCACAGCATGAAGGTCTGCATGAACTGGCCCGTCTGGTTGGCCAGTGTCTGGCCGACGGCCACGATCTCGGGATAGGCGACGGCAATCCCAAGCGACGTGTTCTTCGCCAGATTCAGGTACTGGTTCCCGATGGGAGGGAGGATGATGCGGAACGCCTGCGGGAGGATGATCATCCGGAGCAGCTGTCCCCGCTTGAGACCGAGCGCCAGCCCTGCCTCGGTCTGACCCTTGGGGACGGCGAGGACACCGCCCCGCACGACTTCGGCGATGAACGCCGCCGTGTAGAGCGTGACCCCCACCCACACCCCGAAGAAGGCCGGGGTCATGGTCATGCCGGCCGTGCCGATCTGGGCGAACCTGCCCGGCACGATGACGTTGGGCCGGGCGAACCGGATCGGGTCGCCCGAGCGCAGGAACTCGAACTTCTGGACGAAGAAACGGAGAATGAACTCGACGACGTCCACGGCGGAGCCGACCAGGGACGGAACGAAGAGGAACACCCCTGCCGCCCCCACGCCGACCACGCCGGCCAGCCCGATCCGGAACCAGTCGTCGTCGGTGAGCTTGGCGAGCCCGGCGGGTGAGCGGAGGGAGTCGAGGAAATTGCGTATCCAGCGGGCCGCCAGGGCCACCGCCGCCACCGCCAGCAGCAGCTGCCAGCCGAGGTTCGGTATGGCGCCGACGATCGAGACCAGCAGCTGCCAGACCCATCCGAGCGCCCCCGCCAGCGGATGGGCGAACCACCCGATCAGGGCCGCGGCGAAAAAGGTGAGAAAGGCGTAGCGGGCCGGGTAGGTGTCGGCACCGGTCAGCTCCAGCTTCTCGATGCGCGCGCGGTACACGCGGCGCGCCGCCACCAGGCCGCCGACGACGAAGAGCGCCCACTGCCAAAAGGTGTCCGTGGGGAAGAACCACGGAATCGACACCCCTTTGTTCGTGACGATCAGCCAGGCTTCTCCCTCGCGGGCGCTGTCCACATTGGGGAAGGTGAGGGTGGCGACGAAGAACCAGAACACGATCTGCACCAGCAACGGGATGTTGCGCAGCAGCTCGATGTAGACGGTGGCGAGCCGGTTCAGCAGCCAGTTGGCCGAGAGCCGCGAGACCCCCACGATGATGCCCAGCACGGTGGCGGCGATGATCCCCGAGAAGGTGATCCGGAGCATGTTGACCGCGCCGGTCTGCAGCGCCTGGATGGCCGTGTTGGGCCGGGTGAAGATGCCCTCACCGATCTGGATCCCGGCGGGGCGGGTCAGGAACCCCCATCCAAATGACCGTCCCTGCGCGGTGAGGTTCGCGACAGCCTGGGTGCCGAGAACCCATGCCAACGCCACGAGGGCCGCCAGCACCAGCAGCTGCGCCGCCCATTTGAGGACGGTGACGTTCCGCCACAGCGGGACCCGGGCGCTGGTTAGAGGTCTTCGGAGGTCCGTCGACATGGTTGTGTCCCGATGATCGTCCGGAGCGGTCGGCGCCGCTCCGGACGATCAGGTCATGGTCAGCGAATCGGCATCGGGTACTGGACGCCGCCGTCGGCGTACAGCGCGTTCAAGCCGCGCGCGAGGCCGAGCGGTGTCAGATGACGGTCGAAGACCTCTTCGTAGTTGCCCACCTGACTGATGACTTGGTAGAAGGCATCGGCCGGGATGCCCATCGCGGACTGGACCTCACCCTCGCCGCCGAGCATGCGCTGCACCTCGCCGTTGGGCGGGTTGTCACGCATCTGATCGACATTGGCGGAGGTGACGCCGTTCTCCTCGGCGATCTGCATGGCGAAGATCACCCACGTCACGACGTCGCCGAAGCGAGAGTTGTTCTGCGCCCAGGCCGGGCCCAGCGGCTCCTTGGAGAACGGCACCGGCGGGAAGATGACCCAGTCGCCACCGTCCGGATCCGCCGCCTTGCGGGAGACGAGTCCAGAACCGTCCGTCGTCACGACGTCGCACGCCCCCGACTTGAAGTTCTCCATCACGATGTTGAAGTCCTCGAACGTGTTCAGGGTGATGTTGATCCCCAGCGCGCTCGCCGCCTCGGACATGTTCAACTCGGTGGTGGTACCGGCGTTGGTGCACACCACCGCTCCGTCGACTTCGGACAGGGCCGAGGACGAGGAGAACCCGTCGGCCCCGCGCCCCATCATCTGCTGGCCGTCGTAAAAGGTGGTGGGCCCGAAGTCGAGTCCGAGTTCGGTGTCTCGGGTCTGGGTCCAGGTGGTGTTCCGGGACAGGAGGTCGATCAGGCCGGAGTTCACGGCTTCGAACCGAGCAGCCGCGGTCAGCGCCTCATAGCGCACCGCGTCTGCGTCGCCGAACAACGCGGCGGCAACCGCCCGGCACAGGTCGACGTCGAACCCGACGAAGTTGCCGTCGGCGCCGAGCGAACCGAACCCGGGCAGCACCTCGTTCACACCGCAATGGAGTTCCCCGCGGGCGAGAACCGTCTCCAACAGGTCGCCGCCGGTCTGTGCGCCCCCGTCCGTCCCGGTGTCGGGCGGCGCGGTGGTCTCGGTGGACCCGTCTGGGGCAGTGGTTGTCGTCGTCTCATCTGCCGTGGTGCCGCACGCGGCGAGCACCATGGCGAGGATGGACAACCCGATCATGAAGTGTCTCTTCATGGTTTCCTCCCGTTTCAGTTGGGGCACTCCCCGAGGAGTGCAGGTGGACCCTAGCCATCGACGCCCTCGCGATGCGCTCGAAGTCGGGGCCGGTTGGGGAGGAACGTGCCGGGCCCTTCTGCCGGTTCCCCCGGCGCCGGTCAGGCGAGGAGGAGGCGAACTCGCTCGACCAGTGAGTCGGTGTCCATCCCGACGGAGGCGATGACGTCGTCGGCCGAGCCGAAGGGCAGGAACGCGTCGGGGAGGCCCACGAGGTGGACCCGGGCGGAGGCTCCGCTGCCGGCGAGTGCCTCGAGCACTGCCGCACCGAAGCCTCCCGACACCACGTTGTCCTCCACTGTCACGACGATGCGGGCGCCGTCGACCCACTCCCGCAGCCGCGGGTCGAGGGGCTTCACCCAGCGGGCGTTCACCACCCCCACCGAGTGGCCGTCCTGGCCGAGGCGGATCGCTGCCTTCTGGGCGGTCTCGACGTGACGACCGTTGGCCAGGAACACGACGTCCTCCCCTGCGGCGAGCTCGACCCACTCTCCGACCGGAACAGGTTCGACCGGGCCCGAAGGAATGGAGGTGGCCGCCGCCTTCGGGTAGCGGATCGCCAATGGGCCGTCGTGGACGGCGGCGGTCTCGATCATGCCGCACAGGTCGGCGGCGTCCGCCGGGACTCCGACGACCATGTTGGGGATCATGCGGAGGAACGTCAGGTCGAAGACCCCGTGGTGAGATGGCCCATCCGGCCCGGTGACGCCCGACCGGTCGAGGAGGAACGTCACCGGCAGATCGTGCAGCGCGACGTCCATGGTGATCTGGTCGATGGCGCGCTGCAGGAAGCTGGAGTAGATGGCGACAAACGGCTTCCGGCCCGCCATCGCCATCCCGGCGGCCAGGGTCACCGCGTGCTGTTCGGCGATCCCGCAGTCGATCACCCGTTCAGGATGGCGCCGCTCCACCTCCGTCAGCCCGGTGGAGGACACCATCGCAGCGGAGATGGCGACCACCTCGGGGTGGCGATCGGCCACGTCGGCCAGCGCCCTGCCCGCCACGTCGGTGAGCATGGTCTCGGACTTGAGAGGCGCACCGGTGGTGACATCGAACCTGCCCACCCCGTGCAGCTTGTCGACCCGGTCATCGATCGCCGGCCGGTACCCACTGCCCTTCTCGGTGACCACGTGCACGACCACCGGCTCGTCGTAGCCCTTCGCCCTGGTGAGGGTCTCCTCGAGGAGCTCGAGATCGTGACCGTCGATCCGGCCGGTGTACTTCAGGCCGAGGGTGTCGAAGAAGGTGGAGGGCTCCAGCACCTGCTTCACCGCCTCCTTGAGGCGGGTGGCGAGCTCATCGGCCGTCTCGCCGACGAGGGGCACTCCGCGCAGGATGCGGCCCGACGTTCTCTTCGCCCATTCGTAGCGCGGGTCCATCCGCAGGTGGGAGAGGTTGGCGAGCATCGCCATCCCGCCGATCGTCGGCCCGTAGCTGTGACCGTTGTCGTTGACGACGACGATCAGCCGTCGGGGCCGCGTGACGGCGATATGACTCAGCGCCTCGTACGCCATCCCGCCGGTGAGGGCGCCGTCCCCGATCACCGCCACCGTCCACTGTTGTGTCTCCGACAGCGCCCGGCCCAGCGCGTACGAGAGGGAGGTGGAGGCGTGGGAGTTCTCGACGAAGTCGTGCTCGCTCTCCTGGCGGGAGGGGTACCCGCTCAGACCGCCGAATTCCCGCAGGTGGTCGAACCCGTCGCCCCGGCCGGTCAGCAGCTTGTGGACGTAAGCCTGGTGGCCAACGTCCCAGATGAAGCGGTCACGGGGGGAGTCAAAGACCCGGTGCAACGCGATGGTGAGCTCCACGATCCCGAGGTTCGGGGAGAGGTGGCCGCCGGTCTTGGAGATCTTGTCGAGAAGGAATGTCCGGATCTCGCCGGCGAGTAGCGCCAGCTCGCCGTAGGTGAGGCCGTCGAGATCGGACGGGTTCTCGATCCTGGGGAGGATCATCCGGCAAGCGTAGTGGGCGCCGCCGCCCACGAACATCCGACGGTCAGTCGGCCACCGGAACGGTCTCGGGCACCGTCACCGGCAGGGCGAGATGGAACGTCGAGCCGACTCCCAGCTCCGACTCGACCGACACCGAGCCGCCGTGTGCTTCGGCCACGTGCTTGACGATGGCCAGTCCGAGTCCCGTGCCGCCCGTCTCTCGCGAACGCGCCACATCGACGCGATAGAACCGCTCGAACACCCGGTTGAGGGATCTGGTCGGAATGCCGACGCCGGTGTCGGCGACCGAGAGTCGGACCGTCCCGTTCACACCCACGAGCGTGACCTCCACCCGGTCTCCCCCGGTGCTGTATCGGATGGCGTTGGACACGAGGTTGCGCACCGCCAGCCCGAGGTCGGCGGCTGATCCCGTGACGATCGCCGGAATGAGCGCGGCGGTGACTTCGATTCCCTTGTCGGAGGCCTCGGGCCGGAGGCGGTCGATCTCGTCTTCGATCACCTTGTCGAACCTGACTGCCGCGTCTCCGCCGGAGGAGGTCTCCACCCGGGAGAGATCGAGCAGGTCTCCCACGATGCGTGCCAGTTGTTCAGCCGCCTCGTGGACGAGCGTGGCGAATCGTCGCGCTCGTTCCAGGTCCCGGTCGAAGGCCATCTGCAGCGTCTCGCTGGCGGCGAGGATGGAGGCGATCGGAGTTTTCAGCTCATGGGAGGCATCCGCGACGAAGTCCCGCCGCATCGCTTCGATCCGCACCCGGTCGGTGATGTCCGTGATCACCAGGAGCACCCGGCTGTCCGGCAACGGAGTGGCGAGGGCGCGCAGGGTCGGCGAAGCCCCGGTCGACTCGATCACGAGCTCCTGGGCGACGTCGGTCGCCATCGCCTCCCGCACCAGCCGTTGCAGCACATGCGGAGCGAGGTTGACGAGCCGGGTCGGGACCTGATGGACGATGGCGCGGGCGGTGCCGTTGCCATAGAGGATCGACTCGTCCGGTGCCACGAGGATGACACCCTGCGGGAGGGCGTCGAGAAGCGCCTCGAGGATTTCCCGCTCTGCCTCGGACTCGATGATGCGGTTGCCCAGCTGGGTGGCGACCTGGCCGATCGACACCCCGAGCCGATCGAGCTCGCGAATCGGTGACCGGCGGGCGCGCACGTCGATCCGACCCTCGGAGACCTGGCGGGCGATCTCGGTGAGTTCCTGGATGGGCCGGACCACTCGGCGAGCGACGAGTCCCACGAGGAGGATCCCGACTACCCCGGCGACCAGCGCCGCGAGCCCCACCAGACGCCCGACCTCGGCCAGCTCCTGGCCCAGTTGTTGCTCGGTGATCGACAGGCGGTACACCCTGCCGTGGTCGCCGGGGACCGCGGCGTAGATGCGCGTGTCACCGGTCGTCTCGCTGAATCGCGTCACGCTGCCCACCCGGCCGGCGAGTGCCTCGGCCACCTCGAACCGATCGGCGTGGTTGGGCATCGAAGACGCGTCGCCATCAGAGTCGGCGAGCACCGTCCCGTCGGAACCGATCACGGTGACCCTGGTTCCGAGTGCCTCGGCCACCCTTCCGACGACCTGTGGGAACTCGTCGTCGGCCCGCTCGTCGAGGTCGATCCGAACGGCCGCCGCCTGACGGACGAGGGCCGCCACCGTCTGCTCGCGCAGCACCGACTCGACGCCGCCGAGGGTGAGGAACCCGAATGCGCCGATCAGGACGATGAAGACGATCGCATAGGCGGTGAGGACCCGCCCGGCGAGACTGGCCGTTCCCGGTGAAGGGACCTCACTCATCCACGAATTTGTAGCCGAGTCCTCGCACGGTGACGACCCGCCGGGGGCGGGACGGATCGGCCTCCAATTTCTGACGGATGCGTTTGATGTGGACGTCGAGCGTCTTGGTGTCGCCGAAGTAACTCGGCCCCCACACGTCGTCGATGAGGGCATCCCGGCTCGCGAGCCGGTTCTTGCGCCGCATCAGGGCCTCCAGCAGATCGAACTCCTTGGGGCGCAACTCGATGGTTCGCCCCTCGACCCTCACCTGGTGGGCGTCGACGTCGAGCTCGACGGACGCCCCGCGCAGGATCTCGTTGCTGGCGCCGAACGTCCCGGTGCGCGTCGATCGGCGGATCTGGGCACGGACTCTCGCCATGAGCTCGCGCATCGAGAACGGCTTGGTCACGTAGTCGTCCGCCCCCAACTCGAGCCCGGCCACGGTGTCGGCCTCGGAGTCCCGCGCGGTGAGCATGATGATGGGAACGTCAGACGTGGACCGGATCTGGCGGCACACGTCGAGTCCCGACGACTCGGGCAGCATCACGTCGAGCAGGATCACCGACGGATTGGCGATCCGTGCCTGCTCGATCCCGTCGCGACCGGTGGCAGCCGTCACCACGTCGTAGCCTTCGAGCTCGAGGGCATAGGAGATCGACTCGACCAGGTTGGGCTCGTCCTCGACCACGAGCACCCGCAGTCTGGGCTCAGTCCGCATCGTCACGGCCGGTGAACGCCTCCTCGTCGAAGTCCTGGAAGTCGCCGGTGACGAGGAACACGACCTGTTCTCCGATGTCCACCGCCTGGTCGCCGATCCGCTCGAGGGCGCGGGAAGCCATCATCATGTGCGTGGCCCACTCCAACAGCGCGGGGTCACCGCCGCATGCCACGACTTCGCGATACATCCGACGGTTGATCCGATCCACCGGCTCGTCCATCGCCGGGAGCAGTCGCGCTTCATCGGTATCGCGGCGGACGAAGGCCTGGGCCGCGGTACGGATCATCGGCTGGACGAGGTCCGTCATCTCCTGGATTTGTTCGAGGATGCGGTCGCTCGTCGGCAGACCGGCGGTCAGCCGGGCCAGCTTGGCGATGTTGACGCATTGATCGCCTGTCCGCTCCAGCGTGACGTTGAGGTGCAGCAGCGCAGACATGAGACGCAGGTCGCTCCCCATCGGCTGCTGACGTGCCATCAGGTTGATCCAACGCGAGTGGATGGATCCGTGGTCGCGGTGGAGCGCCTCGGACACGACGCGGGCGGCGGCATCCAGATCCTGTTGCACCAGGGCGGTGACGGCGAGGCCGACCATCCGCTCGCACAGATCGGCAGTGTCCATGATCGACTGTTCGAGCGCGTCGAGCTCCTGATGGAAGTGACTGCGCTGATCAACCATGGTGGCGGCCTCGATGCTCCTGGGTGGCGGCCGGGACCGCGGCGCGGACCGGGCTGCACCCTCCGGTCAGGCTAGCGACGGAGCCCCACGGCGTACTGAACGGCCTCACGACGGGAGGACGCTACGGCGACCGGGTGAATACGGAAGGCTCAGGGCGTGAACGGAGGATGAACGTTGGGTGGCGCGGCGGTCACTCCACCGTCGCCACCGCCCTGGCCTCCGCCAGGCCGCGCAGGGTGAGGTGGGTGTCCACGCCGAGCACCGTCGGCACCTTCGACCACTCCCCGTCCGGTCCCAGCGCCCATGCCAGCGCATCGTCAGCCAGACACACCTCGAGAATCTCGTCGAGCCGGAACTGCAGGTCGGGATCCTCCACCGGCGCCAACGCCTCGACGCGGCGGTCCAGGTTCCGCTCCATCATGTCGGCTGAGCCCATGTAGTAGTGCCGGTCGTGGCCACGGGCGCCGAAGCGGTAGATCCGGGAGTGCTCGAGATAGCGGCCGACGATCGATCGGACCGCCACTCGCTCACTCAACCCGGGCACTCCGGGGATCAGACAGCAGATCCCGCGCACGATCAGCTCCACCCTGCACCCCGCCTGCGACGCGGCGTACAACTCGTCGATCATGACCGGATCGACGAGCGAGTTCATCTTCAGTGTGATGTGACCCCCGCCGCCCTTGTCCGCTTCCGCCCTGATGAGGCGGGTCAGCTCCGGGCGGGCGGTGACCGGACTGACCAGCAGCTTGCGGTATCGCCGCTGCTGGGAGTACCCGGTGAGGAAGTTGAAGAGGTCCGTGAGGTCGGCCCCGATCGCCGGGTCGGCGGTGAAGATTCCGATGTCCTCGTAGATGCGGGCGGTGGTGTCGTTGTAGTTGCCGGTGCCGATGTGGGCGTAGCGGGTGATCGTGTCGCCCTCGTCGCGCACCACGAGCGCGATCTTGGTGTGGGTTTTCAGACCGACGACGCCGTACACCACGTGCACACCGGCGTCCTCCAGCTTCTGGGCCCACTCGATGTTGCGCTCCTCGTCGAAGCGCGCCTTCAACTCGACCAGCGCCACGACCTGCTTGCCGTCGTCGGCAGCCTCCATCAGCGCCCGCATGATCGGACTGTCCTTGGACGTGCGGTACAGCGTGATCTTAATGGCGAGCACCTTCGGGTCACGAGCCGCCTGGTCGAGGAACTCGACCACCGAGGTGGTGAAGGACCCATACGGGTGATGCACCAATACGTCGCCGCTGCGGATGGTGGCGAAGAAGTCCGGGGCCTGGCCGCCCCGCACGGCGAGCCGGGGTTGCGTGGTCCAGTTCCACCGCTCCCAGGCGAGGTCCGAGCGGGCCAGGTCCGAGACCACGGATAGCCCGGCGAGCCCGAGCGGGCCGGCGAGCCGCACCACGTCGCCCTCGTCGATCGACATCTCCCGCATGAGCAGGTCCAGCACCGCAGGCGACATGGAGTCGTGCAGCTCGAGCCTGACCACGCGTCCGAAGCGGCCGCGGGTCAGCTCCGATTCGATCGTCTGGAGCAGGTCTCCTCCTTGGTCCTCCTCGATCTCGAAGTCGGCGTTGCGGGTGACCCGGAAGACGTGGTGCTCGACGATCTCCATGCCAGGGAACAGATCCTCCAGATGCGACGCGATGACCTGTTCGAGGGGGACGAACCGCTCGCCGTCGGGCATCACGACGAACCGTGACAGGATCGGCGGCACCTTGACCCTGGCGAACCGGGTCTGTCCGCTGTCGCGGTTGCGCACGATGATCGCCAGGTTCAGCGACAGGTTAGAGATGTACGGGAACGGATGGGCGGGGTCCACCGCCAGCGGAGTGACCACCGGGAACACCCTCGTCCTGAACTGCTCGTCGAGGTAGGCGCGATCGTCGGCATCCAAGGTGTCGTAGTCGCCGAATCGGATCCCGGCATCCGACAGCTGGGGCGCGAGCTCGTTGAGGAAGAGGGTGTCGGCTCGCTTGTAGTGCGACGCCACCAGCGGCCCGATCCTGTCGAGTTGTTCAGCCGCGGACATCCCGTCGGCCGACGTCGAACGTGCCCCGATCGCCACTTGTTCCTTCAGCCCCGCCACCCTGACCATGAAGAACTCGTCGAGGTTCGAGGCCCAGATGGCGAGGAATCGCGTGCGCTCCAGCAGGGGGACGGACTCGTCCTCTGCCAGCGCCAGCACCCGACTGTTGAAGTCGAGCCACGAGAGCTCACGATTCAGGTAGCGCGTGTCCACGCCCCAAGCGTAGAGGCCGCCCGCTTCGACACCAGGCCCGCTCGATGGCCTCTGGTTCTGCACCTGGCGCGCAGCGCCGGGAGCGGGCTCAGCGCCGGAGGCCGCCGAGCAGGAAGCGGTCGAGGTCGCCGATCACCTCCGGGAAGCGGCCGCCGGGATCGTCCGAGGAGATGAGGATCTTGGCCGCCGCCATGATGAGTTCGTTCATGAAGCGGCCGGCGGCATCGGGCGCCATGGGTCGGAACCGCTCTTCCTCCACCCCGCGCAGCCACGTCGCAGTCATCTCCCGAGCCAGGTCGGCATGCGCCGACCGCACCCTGGCCTGGGCGTCGGCCGACAGGCGCGGGAGCTCGCGATGCAGGATGACGCCAAGGACAGGGTCGGAGATGACGAAACGGACCGTGGCGGTGGCGAGCGCCGAGATGCGCTCCTCGACATCGTCCACGCCTGCGACCGACGCGATCATCTCGTCGACCACGAGTGGGAGCCTCTCCTCGACCAGCGACGCGATCAGGTCGTCCTTGTCACGGAAGTACTCGTACAACGTGGTCCTTCCGATCCCAGCGGTGAAGGCCACCTCGGCGAGCGAGATGTCCGCGGATCCGGTGTCGGCGAGGATCTCGTGGGCGGCGTCGACGATGTCGCTGCGGGTCAGAGCCTTGTGGGCTTCGATGTTCTCGGCACGGATGCGGGGCATGTTCCTCCCCTTCCATTGTCGCCGGTGTCGTCCCGGCTGGAAAGCCTCCCCGGCGGTGCACGCCGAGTCGCGCGGTCACGGGTGGCGATACAGAATGGCGCCCCAGTGGGCTCCGGCCCCGAATGAGGCGAAACAGAGAAGGGTCCCGGACGCCACGCGGCCGGCCTGGCGCAGTTCGTGAAAGAGGATGGGGAGTGTCGCGGCGGTGGTGTTCCCCCAATCGGCGATGTTGGACGGCACGAGGCGGTCCTCCACCCCGAGCCGCCGGCGCACCCCCGTCAGGATGCGGTCGTTGGCCTGGTGGGCCACGACCACGTCGAGATCGGCGACCGTGAACCGGGACTCCTCCAGGACCTCCTCGATGGCCGCCGGCATCAGCCTCACCGCCGACCGATACAGTCCTCCCCCGTCCATGCGGGGCAGGTGGAGTCCCGCGGCCAGCATCGCCTCGGTGACGTACGGCCGCTGGCGGAACCCGAACTCGCCCCCGACGATGAGCTCGAACAGGGAACCGTCGGTGTGCAGCACCGATCCGAGGAAGCCCGCCCCCGGCACCTGCGAGCGCTGCACGACCACCGCTCCCCCACCGTCACCGAAGAGCACACTCCACCCGCGGTGCTCGGTTGCGAGCGCCCACTCGGCCGCCGTGGGCCGTCGTGTCGACCTGCCCAGGACGATGTCCCACGCGTCACCCCACGGCAGATAGCCGGCGTGGACCTCGGATCCGGCCACCACCACCGTGTCCGCCCGGTCGGAGGCGATGAGCGCATCTGCCAGGTCCAGCCCGTACAGAAAGCCGCTGCACTGCTGGCGGAGATCGAACGCGGCAACGGTCCCCAGCCCCAGCTTGTCCTGCACGAGGGCGGCGATCCCGGGATTCATCACGTCCGGCGTCATGGTGGCCGTGATGAGTGCGTCCACCGAAGACGGATCGACCCCCGCGTCGGCCAGCGCCGCCCGTCCCGCCTCCGCCGCCAGGTCGCTCGCCCCGGTCCCCGGCTCGACGAATCGACGCTGGGCGACCCCGGACCTGGACCGAATCCACTCATCCGAAGTGTCCATGATGCGCCCGAGGTCGCGGTTGGTGACGAGGTGGGGCGGCACCGCCACACCGGACCCGGTGATGACGGCCGTCATCGCAGGCCAGCCCCCCACCTACGATCGATCGGATGGAGGAGTCGACCGGCCGCCAACTGATGAGCGAGGTGCGCGCGCTGTTGTCCGGACGGGCGGGCGTGGCAGACGGCGTCGTGTCGCCACTCGTCTTCGTCGTCGTCAATGCCTGGTTCGGTCTGGGCGCGGCGATCTGGGCCGGTGCGGCGTGCGCCGTCGGCATCGTCGCGTTGCGTCTGGTCACCGGCCGGCCGCTCCAGTTCGCGGTGTCCGGCCTGTTCGGGACCGCGATCGCCATCGCCGTGACTGCCAGATCCGGTCGCGCAGAGGCCTACTTCCTGCCTGGCATCGTGTCGGGAGCGGCATTGACGGCCGGCTTGCTCGTCTCGATCGCGATCCGGCGGCCCCTCGTGGCATACGCCAGTTGGGCGACCCGCGGCTGGCCATTGGGCTGGTACTGGCACGACCACGTCCGCCCCGCCTACACGCGGGTGGCCTGGCTGTGGGTCGTGTTCTTCGCCGCTCGCACCGGCGTGCAGGCGTGGCTGTACGCCACCGGCGAGGTCACTGCGCTGGGGGCGGTGCGCATCGCCACCGGCTGGCCGGGGCTGGTCGGGCTGCTCGCGATGAGCTACCTCATCGGGCGCAAGAGCCTGCGGCGCCTCGGCGGGCCTTCGGTCGAGGAGTACGTGGAGCAGCGGCCTCCACCGTGGACGGTGCAGCCTCACGGGTTCTGAGCATCGGGGTCGAGGTCCCATTCGGCACCGTCCTTCGTGTCCCGCACCTCCACCCCCAGCTCGGCGAGCCCGTCGCGGATCCGGTCGGACTCCTCGAAGCGATGCTGGTGGCGGGCATCGCCACGCAACTCGAGCAGGAGTTCCACAAAGCCCCCCACCACGGAGCGGGGATCGACCAGGCCCCGCCCGGCCGCATCGGCCAGTTGCACGATCATGGAGCGCAGCTCACCGCGGAGGGCGGGATCGTGGGGTATCCGATCCTCCACCGCCAGCATCGCCCGGATCATCCCGTCGACGTCCGCCACCCGCAACGACTCCTCGAAGCCGGCGCGGCGCGCAGTGCCGGCGCGGGAGGACGGCGACGGCGTCTCGGCGGAAGATCCCACGACCTTCGCCACCTCCTGCAGCGACACCGTCTCACCGCTCTCCACGACGCGGTGGCTGGCGCCGCGCAGCGTGACGGATCCGCGGCCGCTGACGGTCAACTCGCCCGTCGCTCGGTCGAGCGTCATGGCCGTGTGCTCGTCGACGCCGATGATTCCGTGATCCAGTTCCCGCTCGAGCATCGCGAGCCGCCGCTCCCCGATGTAGCAGCGGCTGGTGTCGTGGTTGCCGCCCTCGGTGTTGTTCCAGTGCGGCACGATGGCGGCCCGCACCCCGAAGTCGGCGACCAGATCCAGGCCCGTCAGCCAGAACGGTCGTTCGCCCACCTTGTAGATCTCGTAGACGGGGATCGTTCGAGACCCTGCGGTGAGGGCTGCGGCCGAGGCGAGCGTGACCGTCCCTCCCCGGGCGACCATGTCCGCCAGCATGGCTCCGACCCCGAACGCCTTCCAGACCGCCAGCGCATAGCTCGGTGAGCCGGGGCCGGCGAACACCGCGTCGGCAGCCGCGAGCGTCGTGCGGAAGCGCGCCACCTCCACTGGATCGGCGTCGGCGGTGCGGAGGCTGGCGATACGGACGTCGACTCCCAGGGAGGTGGCGAAGAACTCAGCCAGACGGGCGCTGAGCAACTCGACGTTCTCTTGGAACGCGAACGGCGTGTCGATCACCACGACCTCGTCGGCCGCCGCGGCTGTCAACGCCGCACGATGGGTTCCGACCATCGTGGGCGCCGTCTCCCCGGAGCCCATGATCACCACCCGCCCGCTCACGGCGTCATCCCGCCGGATCCTGCTGCGCGCGCGACGAGTCGGACGCCGGTCCGGCTACTGGCTCGATCGGTGCTGGGCGCGTGATGCGTTCCACGTCGGTTCCCGTGGCGGTCTCGGGCGCGGCCGACCCTACCCCGAACGCGGTGACGGGCGCCACGCGGGCGGGCGCTGCTCGCGATGTTCTCCTGGACACACCCCCTCAATTTAGTGCTAAATTGATGTCAACCACGACGGGGATGGGATGGAGACACTGAGAGCAACGGCGATGGCGGACGAGCGGACGCTGCGGAGGCGACTGTTGGCCGGGGACGAGCGGGCGCTGGCCGAGGCCTATCGCCGACACTCAGGGGTCGTGCTCGGGCTGGCCCAGAGGATCACCCGCAATCGCACCCTCGCCGAGGACGTGGCGCAGGAAGTGTTCGTGCGGCTGTGGAATCGACCGGACCGGTTCGAACCTGCGCGGGGCTCGCTGCGCGCATACCTGCTGAGCCAGACCCACGGACGGGCAGTCGATCTCATCCGCGCGGAGTCCGCGCGCCGTATACGAGAGGACCGGGACGCGATGCTGGGCATCGACGCCGGCAAGTCGATCGAAGACGAAGTGGTTGAATTGCGTATGGGTGAGCACATCCGACAGGCGCTGGCGGAACTCCCACCGGGCGAGCGGTCGGCCATCGAGATGGCCTACTTCGGTGGGCACTCGTATCGCTCGGTCGCCACGATGCTCGGTGAGGCCGAGGGAACCGTCAAGAGTCGAATCCGATCGGGGATGTCACGTCTCGGGGCCACACTGCGTGCCTCCGGAATCACCCCGTGACGCTCGACCACGACCAAATCCGCGAGTTGCTCGCGGCGCATGCGCTCGACGCCGTCGAAGGCGGCGAGCGGGACCGGATCGACGCGCACCTCGCCATCTGTGCTGAATGCCGGATCGAGTTCGACGAGCACCGTTCGGTGGCCGCCCTGATCGGCGCCCAGGCCGCCGAGGTCGACGTCCCCGCCTCGCTGTGGGACCGGGTACGGGCCGAGATCTCACCCGCTTCCCATCCGGTCGCCCTGCGTCGCCGCCGGGCATCCCTCGTTCTCACCATCGGCGCGGCGGCCGCCATGCTCGTTCTCGTCGTCGTACAGACGGCGCGACTTTCTGCCACCCAGGCGGAGCTGGTGGCGGCAGAGTCGAGGCTCGCCACGGTCGAACAGGCGATGGCCGCCGGCGACTGGTCCGCGGCCGGGCGTCTCGCGGCGGACTCGCCCGGTGCCCGAGCGGTGGCGGCAGCATGATGT
>CAZCRP010000018.1:0-3603 GCA_964501055.1 uncultured Acidimicrobiaceae bacterium | reverse complement strand
CGATCGGTGGCGCTCACCGGCGATCGCACTGCCACGATCACCCTGCTGCCCGACGGCACCGGCTTCGTCACCGCATCGGATCTCGCGGCGCTCCCTGCCGGACGGACGTATCAGCTGTGGATCGTCCAGCGCGGGGAGGTGGTGTCGGCCGGGTTACTGCGGGAGGGCGCCATCGGATCGACGTTCCGTTTCGACCCAGCCACCCTCGAGGGCCTCGTGGTGACCGAAGAGGAGGCCGCCGGAGTCGTGGTGTCCGACGGGCCGGCGGTGGCGGCATGGTTCGACACCTGAGGACGGGGCGGTGACCGGGCACACCATCCGCCGCCGCGCCGTCACGATCCCTGCGGTGTTCGCGATCTTCGCTGCCTGCTGGCTCGGCGCCCCGGTGCTGTTGCCGCTGGCAGTCGCGGTGGACGTCGTGCGATGGATCGCCACGCGGCGTCCATGGATGGCGACGCGGCTGGTGCTGTTCCTCCTGGCGTACTCGCTGGCGGAGACGGCGGGGATCATCGCCCTGGCCGGGTCATGGCTCCTCACCGCCGGGGGGCGGGTCGGGGACCTGCGCTCCATGACCTTCGCCGTGCAGAAGGCGTGGGCGGGGTTCGTACTGCGCGTGTGCCGGATCGTCTTCGGTCTCCGCATCACGGCCGCCGGCCTCGACGCCGTGCGACCCGCACCGTTCCTGCTCCTGGCGCGCCATGCCTCCATCGTCGACAACCTGCTCCCGGCCTGGTTCATCAGCCGGCCACTCGGCACCCACATCCGCTATGTGATGAAACACGAGCTCGTGGTGGATCCGGCGCTCGACATCGCCGGCCATCGGCTCGGCAACCTCTTCATCCGCCGTGGTTCCGGAGAGGGGGAGTTGGAGGTGGGTGCGGTCCGTCGACTCGCCGAGTCGCTCACCTCCGACGAGGCGATCCTCATCTACCCGGAGGGGTCGCGCTTCAGTGAGGAGAAGCGTCAGCGGTCGGTGGCCACCGTCTCGCGGCGCAGCCCGCGCCTGCGTGACCGCGTCGAGCGCCTGCACCATCTTCTCGCTCCCCGTCCCGGTGGCACCCTCGCCCTGCTCGAAGGGTGCCGGGCGGATGTCGTGGTGATGGCCCACCGCGGGCTAGACGGTTTCGCCCGCGTGGCCGACATCTGGCGGGGAGCGATGGTGGGTCGCCAGATCGAGGTCGAGTTCTGGCGCATCGCACGGGCCGACATCCCCGAGGGAAGAAGCGAGCGCATCGACTGGCTCTTCGATCTGTGGGCCCGGATGGACCGTTGGATCGCAGGGCCGGCATGACCGTCGAACTCGCTCTCGCCACCGCGGCCGGCGTCGCCATCCTCATGGTGGCGGCATGGCTGGTGAGCCTCATGCTCGCCGACGTCTCGATCGTCGACATCGTCTGGGGGATCGGGTTCGTGGCGATCGCCTGGATCGCGGTCGTGGTCCGCGCAGAGGGAGGCACCCGCCTGACACTCGCCGCGATCCTCGCCACCGTGTGGGGGCTGCGGCTGGCCGGCTATCTGGCGTGGCGCAATCTCGGCAAAGGCGAGGACTATCGCTATGTCGCGATGCGGCGTCGCCACGGGCGCCGGTTCCCGCTCGTCTCGCTGTTCGTCGTGTTCGGCCTGCAGGGGTTGCTCATGTGGATCGTGGCACTCCCGGTCCAGGCTGCCACCGGTTCCCAGCTGGGAGCGCTGGATGCGCTGGGAGTGGCGGTGTGGACGGTGGGGATGTTCTTCGAGACGGTGGGCGACATCCAGCTCGCCGCCTTCAAGCGGCGCCCGGAGAGCAAGGGCCAGGTACTCGACACCGGGCTCTGGCGCTACACCCGCCATCCGAACTATTTCGGCGACTTCCTGGTGTGGTGGGGGCTGTATCTGATCGCGCTCGCCGGAGGGGCGTGGTGGACCGCGATCGGGCCCGTCGTCATGAGTGGGTTGTTGCTGCGCTACTCGGGAGTCGGACTTCTCGAGAAGACGATCGGGAGCCGGCGTCCCGGCTACGAGGACTACATGCGCCGCACGAACGCCTTCTTCCCCGGCCCCCCGCGATGAGCGTCGGGATGGTGGATGTTCGGCCCGGCCACGCAGTCGGAGCGCTTCGATCCGCACGGCGACTACATCCGCCGCCGGATACCAGAACCGGCGAGGGTCCCGACCGCGCTCCTCCACGCGCCGTGGCGCGCCGGGCCGCTCGAACTGGCAGCGTGGGGTGCGGCGCATTACCCGCCGCCGATCGTGGATCATGCCGCCGCCAGGGAACACACGCTCGACGCCTACCGGTCCGCGCTCAGCTGAGCCTCCTTCAGGCCGAGACCAGCCCCACGAGCACGTCGGCCGCTCCCACCGCACCGAGCGAGAACCCATCGGCGCCGCACTCCGCCGCCTCCTCGGCCGACGTGAACGCCCGCCCTCCGACGATCACCACCACCGCCGGGAACCGCTGCTTGATCGCAGCCACGGTCGAGGCACAGGCCGCGAGGTTGGCCGTGGAGACCACCGACAGGCATACGGCGCGTAGATCGGCGATGCGGTCGAGGGCGCTCACGAGGCTCTCGAGAGGCAGGTCCGGGCCGAGTTCGAGCACCTCGAAGCCCCGCCCGCGGATGATGTCGGACACCATCGCCACCCCGAATCCGTGGCGTTCGCCTGGTGGGGTGGTGGCCACGACGACGCCCCGGCTGCGCCCGCGGCGAGCGAAGCGGGGGCCGAGCTTGCCGATGAGCCGGCCGACGACCGCGCTCGCCAGGTGTTCGTCCTCGATGCCGATGGAACCCGCCGCCCACTGCTCCCCGATGGCGGTCATGGCCGGAGCGATGATGTCGCCGTAGACGGCCTCGGGCGAGGCCCCCGAGGCCATCGCGGCTTCGACCACCGCCCAGGAACCGGTGATGTCCCCGGCCAGCATGCGGGCGCGAAGCCGGTCGGCCCAGGGAGTGTCCCCGACTTCGGGCCGGCCCGCTTGCGGTCGGGCGAATGCGTCGAGGTCGTCCTGCGCCACCCGCCAGGCACCGCCCGACTTGGTAGCGGCGATGAGCCCCAGCCGCACGTAGCGATACATGGTCATGTAGTGGACGCCGAGCCGCTCGGCCGCCTCCTGCAGTGTGAAATCGGCCATGTGTCACTCCCTCGCCGTCGATCTCGCCCGCACCCCCGGGACCGCCGGACCGCAAGAAATTAGTGCTAAAATTCTGAATTACCACTAAAGTACTGCCTAGCGGCGCCAACGCCAAAGACACGGCGCCCGAGATTTCGAGGAGTGAACCCCCGTGGCAACCACCCAACATCTGATCGACCAACATTTCGACGAACTGGTGATCGTCGACTGGCGCGACCTCGCCGCGTGCGCCGGGCACGATCCTGACCTGTTCTTCCCCGCCGGGGAGACCGGGCCCGCCGCCGACCAGATCCGCCGGGCAAAGACCGTCTGTGCCTCGTGCGAGGTGCAGGAGGACTGTCTCACCTACGCCATCGAGACCAACCAGGTGGCAGGAGTGTGGGGAGGCCTCACCGAGGACGAGCGGCGGCCGGTCCGCCGGCGCTGGCTGGCCGAGCGCCGCCGCCGGAGCCTCTGACAGTCGCCGGGTAACCCCTCGGCGGGAATCGGCC
>CAZCRP010000017.1:0-19237 GCA_964501055.1 uncultured Acidimicrobiaceae bacterium | reverse complement strand
CACCGCCACCGCCACGACCGCGGCGCCGGCCCCGAGCCGCTTGGTGAGCTGGGCGAGCTCCAACTGGAGCCTGGTGGGCGGGGCAGGGGCATCGAGGGACGACGCGATCGACCCGATCTGAGTGCGCACGCCGGTGGCGACGACGACTCCGGTGCCGGATCCCCTGACGACATGGGTGCCGGCGTGAAGGCTGTTGGTCCGATCGGCCAGCGTCGTCTCCTCGGGGAGCACATCGCACGACTTCATCACCGGAAGCGACTCGCCGGTGAGGAGGGATTCGTCCACCTCGAGCATCTCGGCTTCGACCAGCCGCACGTCGGCGGGGACCCGGTCCCCTGCCGACAGCCGGACGATGTCCCCCGCGACGAGTTCCGCTGCGTCCCGCTGATCGACGACCCCCTGGCGGACGACCCTGGCAGTCGGTGTTTGCAGCGAGCGAAGCGATCGCAGTGCGTCGGCTGCCTTGCCCTCCTGCACCATGCCGATTCCGGCGTTGAGGAGCACGATGGAGAGAATGGCGAGACCTTCCACGGTCTGGCGCAGCAGGAGAGCCGAGACGAGCGCCGCCAGGATCAACAGGATGGCCATCGGACTGGTGATCTCCCGCCGGAACAGCGCCCAGCGCGTGGGCGGCGGAGTGGTCGGGAGCTCGTTGCGGCCGTCGCTCGCCAGCCGCCGGGCCGCTTCCTCGTCGTCCAATCCGGCGTGCTGGTCTGTGCGGACGGAGACGACCACGGCCGATCGGTCCAGCGCGTGCGCGATCGAAGCGATGTCTCCGTCGGCCGACGTCATCTCTCGCCCACGCTACGCCTCGCGCCCTGCGTCCGTAGGGGGCGAAGGTCCCAGCCTTGGGCGTTTCAGCCCCGGCCGGGGTCCGTCGCCACCGCGACGGGGCCGATCGCCCCTATCGCTACGCCCCCCGTTCCGCCATCATCGAAGCGACGGACCGAGTCCGCCCGCTGGCAGGCGGCGCACGGTCGACAGGAGAAAGGATCGACATGAGCATCATCGCGGCAGTCGATGGTTCGCCCGTCGCCAAGGACGTGATCGACCGGGCCGTAACGCAGGCGAAGCTGTCAGGGTCGACGCTGCACGTCGTGCATGTGTTCCAGCCTCCCACGGTCGTCTACGGCATGGCCGGCGCCTACATCTTCGAAGAGCGGGAGTTGGAGGAGGCAGAGCAGAAGGCCATCTGGGAGTCCGTCGAACCGCATCTGGCAGACATCGGCATCGACTGGGTCAGAGCCGACCTCAGCGGCTATCCGCCAGCCGTGATCTCCCAGTATGCCAAGGACGTGGGGGCGACCCTGATCGTGGTGGGAACCAGGGGACGCGGCAACTTCGCGTCGCTCGTGCTCGGCTCGACGAGTCACGGAATCATCCACGAAGGTCCCTGCGACGTCCTCGTCGTGAAGCCTGCGAAGGAGGCGTGACCTGGCGTCGGGCCACCATGGCAGCGGGCGCGAAGACTTGGGGCAGAGCAGCACCACGAGCACCCTCCAATGCCACACGGTGCTCTGCTCCGGTTGAGGTGGTGTCCCCGACCGTCGGGGACACCACCGACAATCTCCTCCTGCGGCCTCCCGCTACCACCCGGCCCTCAGGGCAGCCCGGCCTCCGCCAGCAGGTGACGCCACCGCTCCAGGGCGGCCGGATCCTGGAACGGGTGGAGTTCGACGAGCAGCTCGCCACTGACACTCGGGAAGCGCTCCCGCACCGTCGCGATGGTGGCGCGGGCTCGCCTCCTCAATCCGAGTGCCTGCTGGGAGGCGGCGAGCAGCAGCAGCGCCTCCATGTTCTCGTCGCCGTCCGCGATCAGCGCCTCGGTCACATCCGCCGCCTCCCGATACCGCTCCCCCACGAACAGCGCTCCGGCGAGGGTGGTCTCGTACCAGGGCTTGATCATCGGACTCATGGCGATCGCGCGCCGAGACGCTTCGACGGCGGTCTCCCAGTTCCCCCGATAGCGTTCGATGCTGGCGTACACCCCGAAGGTGACGTCACAGGTGGGGCGGCGCACGAGCGCCTGACGAGCTCCGGACAGGGCCTGGGCCAAGTCCGCGCCGTCGCGAAGGATCAGCGCGGCGTGGACCATCTGGCTGAGGCCGCTCTCGTCGTCGAGTTCGATCCCGCGCTGCGCATAGTGGCGGGCGCCGGCCAGATCGGCGTCAGGATCGTCCGACAGCCCCGAGTGCACCCCGTACCACCGGGCGAACGCCGACAACGCCGCGGCGGTCGCCGAGTCGGGGGCGCGGCTGGTCGTTTCGTCGAAGAGCTCGATGGCGCGCCGTAGTCCCGCCGCGGTCGGCTTGGAGAACTCGTACCAGCCCTGATAGACGAGACGGACGAGATCCGGCTCCAACTGATCGCGATAGATCCTGGAGGGCTCGCCCACCACCAATTCGATCTCGAGTGCCCGCCCCACCGCCTCGCTCACCCGGTCCTGCAAGTCGAACAAGTCCCCCACCTCCCCCTCCCAGCGATCCGCCCACAGCCGGTTGAACGTCCTCGTCTCGAGCAGTTGCAGGTAGAAGCGCACGCGATCACCCAAGACCTGCATCCCTCCCTCCAACAGGTAGCGCGTCGGCACCTGCGAGCGCGAGACGCGCTCTTCGTGCGCCTCGACCACCTCGAGGCCGGGCATCTTGACGAGATGGGTCATCAGATCGATCCTGATCGCCTCGGCGAGGTGCTCGTCACCGGGGCTGGACGGGAAGGGCAGCACCGCGATCGACGGGATGACCGCCTCCCGGGTGCGGGGTTCGGTGGAGTCGACCCCCTCCAGGCCGTAGACGCGAATCTCCCCAGGCACGTTCTTCAGGCTGCGCATCCCGAGGGGTCGGAAACGAAAGGCGGGTTCGTCGAGCGCCTGGTACACCGCTTCGGAGACGCTGATGCCGCCTACGGCGGTGATCGCCTGGATCCGGGCGGCAATGTTCAGCGCCTCGCCGAATGCCCGCCCCTCCGCGGTCACCACGATCTCGCCCGCATCGAGTCCCATCCGGAAGCGGAGCGGCACCGGCCCCGGCTGCTCCCTGACCTTCAAGCAGATGCCGATCGCGGCTGCCAGCGCCCTGGTCCCCTCGTCGAACAGCGCCATGAAGCTGTCGGCGGTGAAGTCGACCAGCCGTCCACCGTGGTCCGCCACCAGCTCACCGACGATCGCCCGGTACAACTCGATGGTCGTGATCGTTGCGTCCCGGTCGTCGGCCAGGTGACGCGTGTAGTCCACGACGTCGGCGTGCAGCGCCGTCGCGTGGCGCCGTTCGAACAGACCGCGTGTCACGGGAGTCGATCCCACCGCCGGGCTCCTTCCGGTGATCGGAGCGTATCGCCGCCGGAACGGGGGGCGGAGCGCCGCGCCGTCTCAGAACGGCACGAGCATCGCCGCGAGGATTCCAGCCGCCAGCATCAGCAGCATCCCCCCGCCGAGCCGTGCCACCAGCCAGGCGGCCACGAGGCCCACCACTCCGTCGAATCGGATCCCCTCGCCGCCGCCGAGGAAGCTGCCTACGAGCGCAGCCAGGATGGCGGGCCGAGCATGGCGCATGATCCGAGCCACGCGGGGAGGGAGCGAGGCGGATCCGACGATGAAGAACGACCGCATCGCCAGAGTGCCGCCCCCGACGATCCCCATGATGAGTACGTCACGCATCGGCTCTCGCCTCCACCGCGGCACCGGCAGCGACGCCCGCCGCGATCCCGATCAGCATGCCCACCCCGGCGGGCAGTGCCGACCCGAGCATGGCCGCTGTCATCGCCGTCAACGCCGCCGCCTTGGCGGGACGATCGGCGAGGGACGGGAGGATCATGGCGAGGAAGAGGATGGGGATCGCCAACGCCAGCGGGATGGCGGTGGGCAACACCGGTCCCATCACGATCCCGGCCGCCACGCCGGCCATGTACGTCGGCCACAGCACGGCCATGCCGCCGAGGTAGTACTCGCGGACGTAGCGGGGCTCCCGATCCGTCACCGAGCTGACCGCGGCGTAGAGCTGATCCACCAGCGCATAGGCAGCCACCCACTTGAACCAGCGGGGCTGGGACCGCAGCGCCGGCGCCAACAACGCGCCGTAGATCAGGGTGCGGGAGTTGATCAGGAGCGCGGTGGCGACGGTGGCCACGAATCCGGCCCCGACGGTGACCGAGGCGGTGATGGCCAGATGCGCCGAACCGCCCGCCACGACCAGTCCCGCCACCCAGCCGAGCACGCTGGAGAGCGGGCTCGCTCCGACGGCGACACCGATCATCGTGGCGAAGGGCAACACCCCGACGGCTGCGGGAACCATCTGCCGCATGCCGTCGAGCGCCGCGCTCGGTGCGGCCCGCTCGAGCGTGATGGCGGTCATGCGGCCACCTCTGCCGGCACGACCGCCGTGACCGGCACCCGACCGACCAGAAGACCGAACTCGAACTTGAAGCTGGCCCCCAGCCGGCGGAACATCGTGACCGATGCGGCGTTGTCGGGATGGATCATCACCGAGACCGACGCCAACCCGATCTCCGCGGCCGCCTCCAGCGCGGTGAGGACCAGCCGGCGACCGACACCTCGACGGTGGAGCGCGTCGACGACCGAGACAGAGAGTTCGTGATCTCCGTGCTGGTCTGCGACCAGTCGAACGATGCCGACGGGACGCTCGCCGCGATATGCCGCCCACGCCCGGTGCCGGATCCCGTCCACATCGGCCAGCAGGCGCCGCATGCCGGGCGAGAGCCGCGGCATCGCCTGCAGGAAGCGGTGGTAGCGGGACTCGGCGGACATGCCGTCGAAGACCTCCTGCACCAGGAGCTCGTCGCCATGCCGCACAGGGCGGATCTGAATGTCATCCGCGAAGTCGCGTACTTGGTCCATGATGGTTGCCTCCGTGTTCATGGCGGCAACGTATGGGACGGACACCGGTGCGGGATCGGTAGGCGTCACCCATATCGGGATCGGCGCGAATCCCGCCATCCGGCGCGACGGCCGGGGGTATGGTCGGCCCGTGAAGCTGCTCGAACGCGACGCTCCTCTGCTCGTGCTGTCCGGCGCCGTGCAGTCAGCCGGGGAAGGCGCGGGAAGGCTGGTCGTCGTCGCCGCCGAGGCCGGTGGCGGCAAGACGTCCCTGGTGCAGGCGTTCCTCGAGTCGACGGACACGGCGCGCGTCCTGTCGGGCGCCTGCGACGACCTGGTCACTCCGATCCCGTTCGGACCGTTGCTCGATCTCGCCCGCACCTCCGATCCAGGGTTGGAGGAGGCACTGCTCGCCGGTGAGCGCGATCGGGCGTTCACCAGACTCCTCGACCTACTAGAGCGGCGGCCACATCCCGTCGTGGTGGTGATCGAGGACACGCAATGGATCGATCAGGCCTCCGCGGACGCGCTCACCTCGGTGGCGCAACGCATCGACCGGCTCCCGGTCGCCCTGGTATTGACGATGCGACCAGAGGGCCTGGGAGCGGACCATCCCGCCCAGCGGATCACATGGCGCGCCCCGACCGGCGCCGTCGACCGCATCGACCTGGTGCCGCTCAGCGTGGATGCGGTCGCCACGCTCACCGACCGCGCTCGGGCCGAAGAGATCGTCAGGGCCACGGGAGGCAACCCCTTCTTCGTGACGCAGCTGCTCGAATCGGGCGGATCGCTGACGCCGACCGTGGCCGAGGCCGTCCGTTCCCGGGCGGCGGAACTCCCGGCGCCGACCGTCGAACTGCTCGAACTGATCTCGATCAACCCGGCACGGGCAGAAGGGGTGCTGCTCGACCGGATCGCACCCGGGTGGGAGCAGGTGATCGAGCCGGCCGAGGTGCTGCAACTGGTCGAGGTGGCTCCGACCGGGGTGTCCTTTCGCCACGACCTCAGCCGGCGGGCATTCGAGTCCGGGCTGCTCGCATCGAGAAGGCGGGCCTCGCACGCGCTCGTGCTGGAGGCGGTCACCGAGCTCGGCTTCTCCCCGGCGCGCATCGTTCACCACGCCGCGGGGGCGGGTGCGGTCGAAGTGCTGGTCGTGGTCGGACCGCTGGCGGCGGAGCGGGCACGCGCCACCGGCTCTCATCGTGAAGCCGCCGCGCAGCTCAAGCGCGTGCTGGACCACTCCGATCTGCTCGAACCGGAGCGAGTGGCCGAGATCGAGGAGGCCTACAGCCACGAGGCCTGGACGATCCAACAGCCCGAGGAGTCCGAGGCCGCCGCCCGACGGGCGCTGGCATTGCGTCAATCGCAGGGAGGGCCCCCCGAGGCGATCGGGCGGAACCTGCGACGCATCGCGCGGGTGCGGTGGTTCCTGGGTGACGCCGAGCACGCCGAGTCGCTGCTGGAACGTGCGGTGGCGGTGCTCGAAGGCAGCGATCGCGCGGCGGCGCGAGACGAGCTCGCCACCGTGCTCGCCTATCGCGGCCTGGTGGCCGGAATCCGGTCGACCGCCGACGATGCCCAGCCGTGGATCGATCGGGCAATGGCACTCATCGCCGAAGGAGGAGATACGAGGGTCGAAGCCCTCGTGCTGAGCGATGTTGGGACCGTCGAGTACCTCCATCGCCGCGATCCCACCCGGCTGGTGCGGTCGGTCGAGCTGGCCACCTCCCTCGGGATGCACGTCGACGTCGTGCGCGGTCGTGTGAACCTAGCCACCTGCGCACTCGCGCACCGCGACTACGAGGCCGCCCTCGAGCACCTCGACGAGGCCGAGCGCCACGCTGCTGCCCACCAGGTGGCCGCTTTCGAAGCGCTGGCGGGGGCGGTGAAATCCCAAGTGCTGTTCGAGACGGCGCGGTGGGACGAAGCGGCGGCGATCGCCGAGCGCATCATGGCGCACGAGTCCTTTGCCAGCCTCCCTGCTTCCATCGTCCTCGCCCGGCTTAAGGTGAGACGGGGCGACCCGGATGCGCCCGAGGCGATCACCGCCGCAGTGGAGGCAGCGCGTACAAGCGCCGAGACACAGCGGATCGTGCCCGCGGTGGGCGCGGCGGCCGAGCAAGCCTGGATGTTGAACCGCCTGGCCGACGTGGTCGACGACGTGACCGAAGCGCACCAACTGGCGCTCCGCACGTCGTCACCGCGCTTTGTAGGGGAAACGTCGATCTGGATGCTGGCGGCCGGGCTCCTCGATGAGATCCCGCACCGGGCCGAACCGCCTGCCCGTCTGATGATGGAGGCACGGTGGACGGACGCCGCCCGCGAGTGGGAGCGGATCGGCGCGGCATACGAAGCGGCGGTCTGCCTGGTCCTGGCCGAGGATCCCGAGACCGTCATAACCGGGCTGGCGGAGTTGGACAGGATCGGCGGGGGACCGATGGCGAGATGGGCCCGCAACCGCCTAACCCGCATGGGCGTCACGCGGATCCCGCGCGGTCCGCGCCGTACCACCGCCGCCAACCCGGCCGGGCTGACGGCTCGCCAGATGGACGTGTTGGGCCTGCTCGTCGAGGGACACACCAACGCCGAGATCGCCGAACGACTGTTCCTCTCGGCGCGCACCGTGGACCATCACGTGGCTGCCATCCTCCTCAAGCTCGAAGTCGAGTCCCGGCGTCAGGTGCGCGACCGCGCCAGGGAACTCGGCGTCCTCCAGGAGTGACGACCCCACTCACGCGACCTGGTAGCGCCTGCCACGTTCGACGATCACATCGGCGAGGTATTCGGCATCACGACCGACTCCGTCGACGAAATGCGAGCCTCGGCTCCACTGGAAGCGGAGACCGAGCACGTAGATGCCGGCCACGGCGGTCACACCGCGGCGCTGTGAGATCTCCCCGCTGGAGTCCATGACCGGCACCTCGAGCCACGGATAACTGCGTCGGTAGCCCGTCGACCACACGATGGCGCCGATCCCGGCCTCGGCGAGATCCACCGCGCCGGTCAACGGCGAGGTGATCCGGACCGGGACGGGCCGCGAAGGAGGATCGAGCTCCTCGTCGAGATCCGCCGCGGCCGCCCAATCGTCGAAGCGGTCGAGGAGTCTCCGCAGCCGCGTCTCGGAGGAGGCGACCTCTTGCTCGAGGCTCGCGTCGAATCGCACCCGCCGGCCGTCTGCATCGATCAGACGCCCGGCCAGCTGCACGCCGGCCCGATCCAGCGTGCCGAGGTCGATGTCGACGCCACCGTCGGCGCCGGTCAACCCGAGGCTGGGAGCACGGCGGGAGGCCTCGATGTCGGCGACCTCGTCCACCGTCTGAGCGAGCGACCCCGTCCGATCGAGCCACCACCAGATGTCGCGGCCGCGATAGCTGCGCACCGCGCGGGCGTGGCTGCCCGACGAGATGACGACCCGACGTCCTGCCGCGCGGAGCTCGGCCGCGATCTGCAGGCCGGTTGCTCCGGCTCCGACCACCAGCACACCGCCCGGCGTCAACCGGTCGGGTGACCGGTAGTGGGCCGCGTGCAGTTGCTCGATCTCGTCACTGACGGCGCCGGCCACGGGGGGTGTGAATGGATGTCCGCAGTAGCCGGTCGCCACGACGACGTTGCGGGCCGTCATCTCACCCCGGCTGGTCGACACAGTGAATCCAGCGGCCCCGAACCGGACACGCGTGACTTCGGTCTGTTCCAGAATCGGTGCGCCGAACGAGGCGGCGTAGCCCTCCAGAAGCGAGGTCACCTCGTCCTTGGTCATGAATCCATCCGGGTCGGGGTGGGCGCCCTCGATGCCAGGCAACCTCGTCATCCAGTTCGGCGTCAGCATGCGCAGGGAGTCCCACCGCTCGCTCCGCCACCGCTCACCAACTCTTCCTCGCTCCAGGACGACGTGGTCGACCCCTGCAGTCGAGAGGCATTGGGAGAGTGCCAGGCCTGCCTGGCCGCCCCCGATGATCACGGTGTCGTGGCGTCTCATGTCTCGCCCCTCGTGCCACACGCGGCGGCCGGGCCTTGCAGATGCAGCGCGGTCGTCGCTCCGGCGACTCGTGCGCCAGCCACGATCACGCCGTAGTCGGTGGTCATGTCCCTGTTCCCTCCCGTGCAGGCGGTGGCCGGGAAGGGGGCATCCGCGGCGGACACCCCCTTCGCGGAGCCGCGTCAGGCTGCGATCTCGATCTCGACCGGAACCCCGTTGGTGAGCACGTCGAAGACGGCTGAACGGGAGATCGAACGCTCCACGATCTTGCGGAGCTCCTCGACACCGGCCTCGCCTTCGATCTCGAAGCGGGCCTTGATGCCCTGGTATCCGTTGCGGACGGTCGGGTCGAGACCCAACACTCCGTTGAGGTCGATGTCTCCTTCCACCGTCGAGCGCACGCTGGTGAGCGTCACCCCGCGGGCGGCGGCGATGTTGCCGATGCCGGCGGTGATGCAGCCGGCCAATCCGACGAGCAGGTACTCGACGGGGGTGGGGCCCACGCCTGATCCCACGAGCTGCTTGGGATGATCGGTGTCGAACGTCCACGCCTCTTCGTGGAGTTGCTCCTCGCCGACTCCGAAGAAGCCGTGAAGAGTGCCGCGGCTGTGAGTGCCGCTCACCCATTCGTTGTTCACGCGGAACTGGAAGTGGGCGGCCTCCGGCATCGACTTGACCGCGTCGAGCGTCGCGAACAGGACCGCGGTGTCGACCCCGTTGCGGACAGTTGCTGTGGTGCTCATGATTCTCCTCTCGTCGCACCGTCCCGTCGCTCGGGACTGGGACGAAGCTACGAGCGGTGACGTGAGCGGCGAGTGGGTGATGACTACCCAAATTCGGGAATGGGGTGGCCGCTTGCAAGATGGGTGACCCCCACCCATGGCGAGACGGTCTCCGGTCCATACGTTCGCACGACACCTACGAAGGGACCGAACGTGAACGTCATCTCCATCCCGGATCGATTCGCCGGGCCGCCGTTTGCAGCCAACGGTGGATACACCGCCGGGCTGCTCGCCGAGCGCATGTCGGTCCGGGGAATCCACGCGCAACTGCGCGCGCCGGTGCCGCTCGACACCCCGGTCGAGATCCACGTCGACGGACCTTCCGCCTCCCTCGTGCGCAACGGCCAAACGCTGATCGCTGCGTCGCCTGCCTCACTGATCGACATGACCCACCCTGCGGTCGACTTCGTGACGGCGACGGTGGCCGCAGGCGGTGCCGACCGCGTCGGTCATCCGTTCCCCGACTGCTTCGTCTGCGGTCCCGACCGATCCCAAGCCGACGGGATGCACCTGTTCCCCGGCGAAGTGGCCGAGGGGACCGTCGCAGTATCGTGGCGACCGCCCACCTGGCAGGCCGACCCCACAGGCACCGTGCCGGTGCGCATGGTTGCTGCGGCGCTGGACTGTCCTTCTGCCTTTCCGGTCGTCGAGACCGGCAGGTCGGCGCTTCTCGCCTCGATGACGTTCCAGATCGCCCGGTTGCCCCGGGCCGGCGAGCACCTGGTCGTCATCGGATGGGGGCGCGAGGTCGCAGGGCGCAAGATGTGGGCTGCAAGTGCGATCGCGTCCGCCGAGGGCGAGACGCTGGCGCGTGCCGAGGCGCTGTGGATCGATGTCACGGCGGAGGACCTGAGCAGGCTCGCAGCCGACACCCTCCGGACGGCGGCATGAGCGTCGACGTGGCAGATCTCGGGACGATCCTCGGCGTCTGGGCCCATCCCGACGACGAGGCGTTCCTCTCGGCGGGCCTCATGGCCCAGGCCCGTCGCAACGGTCAGCGGGTGGCCGTCGTCACCGCCACCCGCGGCGAACAGGGCACTCCCGACGCGGTGAAGTGGCCGCCACCGCGTATGGCCCGCCGTCGCGAGGAGGAACTCGAGGCTTCACTGGCGACGCTCGGCGTCGACGAGCACCTGCTGCTCGGATTCCCGGACGGCGGCTGTGCTGAGGTTCCGCTGCAAACCGCGCTCGCGCCGATTTCCGCGGCGGTGGCAGCAGTCGAGCCGGATACGATCCTCACGTTCGGACCCGACGGGTACACCGGGCACCGCGACCACCGCGCTGTGTCGTCCTGGGTGGACCATGCGGTCCGGACCACCGGCTCGGGGGCGAGGGTGCTGCACGCCACCGCCTCGGCGGAGTACTTGGCGGAGTTCGACCCCATCCACACCGCATACGACGTGTTCTTCGCCGGTCGGCCGGCGGCCACTCCCGTCTCCGACATGGCCGTGCATCTGAACCTTGCGGGCGATCTCCTCGACCGCAAAGTCATGGCCCTCACCGCCCAGGCGAGTCAGACCGCCGGTCTCATCGCCGGCATGGGACTGCCGGTGTTCCGCCAATGGGTCTCCGCCGAGTCGTTCGTGGATGCCACGGCTGGGCTGTGGAACCGAGTCTCTCGGGCCGGGGGCCGCCGCGTGGCGTGAGTTGCGCCCCGGCGATATCATCGATTATCGTCGATGATCGATGATTGCATCCACCTCTTCGGTCTCGCGCCAGGACGCCCGGGAGTACGCCGGATGGTTCAAGGCGCTGGCCGATCCGACACGCATCCAGATCGTGTCGCTCCTGGCCCGCAGCCTACGACCGATGAGCGTCGGTGCGATCGTGGCGTCGGTGGAAGTGGCGCAGTCGACGGTCTCACACCATCTCGCCATCCTGTCCGAGGTCGGGTTTGTGCTCGCCGATCAGCGGGGGAACGCGACGTACTACCGGATAAACCAGGAGTGTGTCGACTGCTTCCCGACGGCGGCGGATCTCGTGGTGGGCCGTCCCGCTCCCGCCATCATGGAACCCGTTGGAGCATGACGGACGAGTCCGTCATCGATCGCTATTCGGCGCTGGCGCGAGCGGCCCTGGCGGGAGGATCGATCACGGACTGCGCCCCCGCCGACTTCGTCGCCGGCGGATTCGGATCGGCAGGTTACGAGGACACCAGCGGTCTACCGGCCGGAGCGGTCGCGGCCAGCCTCGGCTGCGGCAACCCGGTGGCAGTGGCAAGTCTTCGTCCGGGCGACCGAGTGCTCGATCTGGGTGCGGGAGGTGGCATCGACGTGCTCCTCTCCGCCCGTCGGGTCGCGCCCGGTGGCAAGGCGTTCGGTCTCGATGCGAGCCGGGACATGGTGGAGCTCGCCCGACGCAATGCGGTCGAGGCGGGCGTCGACAACGTGGAATTCCTGCACGGCGTGATCGAAGACATCCCGCTGGGCGACGCCTCGGTCGACGTGGTGATCTCCAACTGCGTGATCAGCCTGTCGGCTGACAAGGAGTCCGTCCTGCGCGGCGCGTATCGGGTGCTCGTCCCCGGCGGTCGCGTCGGCATCAGTGACATCGTCGTCGACGGAGCCGCCGATCCAATTGCCGTCGCGGCGGCGGAGCAAAGAGTCGGGAGCTGCGTCGGGGCACTGAGCCGTGAGGAGTACGCCAGGTTGCTCGCGGCGGCCGGCTTCGACGGGATACGTATCACGCTCACCGTCGACCACGGCGACGGCGTCTTCTCGGCGATCGTGGCCGCCACCAAGCCGCGACAGGCTGGCTGAGGGGTGCAGGCACAGATGAGCCCCGACCGGCGGCCGGGGCTCGCTCTGTTGGGAGGTCGTCAGCGGATGATGTTCCGCAGAAAGATGTCGCGGGGCAGATCGGCCAGCGCCTGATCGAGGCGGGCGGAGAGACCCGCCGCACCTCGACGGCGGCGGCCACCGGAGCGGTGTTGCCTGCTCATCGGACCATGTGCCGCAGGAGCGCATCCATGAGGAGCTGAGTCCGAATGTCGTCGACCCGCGAGTCGTTCCGCGTCGAGCGGGACTTGGATCTGATTCGTCGCATGTCAGTGCCGCCCTTTCCTGACGTCGCTCTGCCAGTTCTCGACGGTCCGGTACCAGTTGGCCACGAACTGCCGGCGAGCTTCCGCAGTGGTGTAGTTGCGCATCTCCGGTCCTTTCGTCGTCGTCACTCGATGCGTGAGCAACGTACGAAACGGGGAGACACCGGTCATGGGCGGCAGATGCCCAACTTGGGATCAACCTCCGGGCGGGACCTCGTGCAGCAGTCCGGAGGTCACGTCGTACACGAAACCCCTGACATCTTCCTTGTGGAGGACGAACGGCGTCATCTCTAGCCGCCGGATGGATTGCCGCACGTCCTGATACGGATCGCGAAATGACTCGAGGGCCCACCACGGCTTGACACCCAACTCCTCCTCGAGTTCGGCCTTGAACGTGGACTCGTCGACTTTCTGCAGCCCGCAGTCCGTGTGATGGATCAGGACGATCTCCCTCGTGCCCAACAGCCGCTGGGAGAGGCACAGCGAGCGGATCACGTCATCGGTCACCACCCCGCCGGCATTGCGAATGATGTGGGCCTCGCCATGGCCGAGTCCGAGCATCCGGAAGATGTCCATCCGTGAATCCATGCAGGCCACCACCGCCAGCCGCCGCCGGGGCTCCACCTGGAGGTCGGCGTCCTCGAATCCGGCGGCGAAGTCGCGGTTGTGACTGAGCAACTCGTCCGCATTCGGTTGAAAGGACATCGGTGCCACCATTCGCTCGCGCGCCCGTTCCGCCCCTGTCCGGGGCCTGTCTGGCACGGTATCGCATCGGAGGGCGTCGTCATCACGCACACTCGCGCAGTGGCGGGGCAGAATGTGGCCCATGCGGCCGGACTTCGACATTCGCTTCTGCACCACCGCCGACGGCGTCAATCTGGCCTACGCCATCACCGGGTCGGGGCCGCCGCTCGTCAAAGCAGCCAACTGGCTCTCCCACCTCGAGTTCGACCAGGAGAGCCCGGTGTGGCGGCATTTCATCGACGCGTTCTCGTCACGCTTCTCGTATCTGCGCTACGACGAGCGTGGGTCGGGTCTCTCGGATTGGGACACCGAGACGCTGACTTTCGATGACTGGGTCGCGGATCTCGAAGCGGTGGTGGACGCCGCCGGATTCGATCGATTCCCGTTGCTCGGCATCTCCCAGGGCGGCGCAGTGGCGATCGAATACGCCGTCCGCCATCCCGAACGGGTGTCACACCTCATCCTCTACGGCGCCTACGCCCGCGGCAGCCGGCTGCGAGGCGAGGTCGCCCGCAAGGAGTGGGAGCTTCACCGCCAGCTCATCGAGGTCGGGTGGGGCACCGACAAGCGGGTGTTCCGGAACGTCTTCACCAAGCTGTTCCTGCCAGGCGGGACGCCGGCCCAGCACGAGTGGTTCGACGAACTGATGCGACGCTCCGCCTCCACCGCCAACGCCCTCCGCTTCCAGGAGACATTCGCCGACATCGATGTCGCACATCGGGCGCCGCTGGTCGAGACCCCCACGCTCATCCTCCACGCCACCGGTGACCAGCGGGTGCCCTTCGACGAAGGACGGCGGCTCGCCGCCCTGATTCCCGGGGCGCGGCTCGTCCCCCTCGAGAGCGAGAACCATGTCCTGTTGGAACATGAGCCCGCCTGGCATCGGTTCCTGGCGGAGATCACGGGGTTCGTCACCGACGACCACACCCGAGATGACAGCCCCTCGACGACGGCGATGCTGATGACCGACATCGTCGATTCGACGAAGCTGATCGAGGCCATCGGCGACGACGCCTGGGTCGACGTCCTCCGCTGGCACGATGCCACTCTCCGCCGGCAGTTCGCCGAGCATCGGGGGCGGGAGATCGACCACACCGGCGACGGCTTCCTCGTCTGTTTCACTTCCGCCGCCGACGCAGTGCGGTGCGCAGTCGAGATCCAACGAACGCTGGAAGCCCACCGCAAGACCGCCGGCTTCGCACCCAGGGTCAGAATCGGCATCAACGACGGGCCGGTGACGTTCCAGGACGGGTCTCCCCGTGGTCGCGAAGTGCATCTCACGGCCCGGGTGATGGCGGAAGCCGGGCCGGACGAGATACTTGCCGCCGGCGGGCTGGGCGGGGTCACCTCGCAGGCGACCGGTAACGGCGCCCGTCGCCCGATCGCCGCCAAGGGGATCGAAGGCACCACCACGGTGGTCTCGATCCCGTGGCGGTGAGCAGAGCCGTCAGGTCACTGGAACAGACCGCGCCCCAACAGCCACGCGCCGAACGATGCGAAGAGGAGTGAGACGCCGGTGCGGACGACTCTCTCGGGCATGCGTGAGCCGAGTCGACGACCCAAGGCGATCGCCAGCACGCTGGAGGTGACCATACCGAGCGTGGCCCCGACCCAGGTCCCGAGCCATGGTTGGGTGGTGGCGAGCGTCACCGTCGCCAGCATGGTCTTGTCTCCCAACTCGGCGAGGAAGAACGTGACGCCGACGGCAACGACGGTGGAGCGGGGCACCCGGGGCAGGATCGGTTCGTCCAACTCCTCGGCGCCTCGCCAGGTCCAAACCGCGAACCCGAGGAACGCCAGACCGGCGACGATCGAGACTGCCGCCTGCGGCAGGCTCGCACCCACCACCCCCCCGCCAGCACCGACAGCCCCAGAGCGAGAGCCGTGGCGGCCGTGATGCCGACGATCACCGGCAGCGGGGGGTGACGGAGGGAGAACGCCAGAGCGATCAGCTGGCTCTTGTCGCCGAGTTCGGCCATGAAGACGACCACGAAACTCAGCCAGACAGAATCCACAACCCCCCGGTTCGTGAAGCCCGACCGGCGCTCATCGCTCGGCTGACGGAATCGGGTGCAGGCGCCAGCGGCCGTAGGCGATGAACGCCAGGACCGCCCCGTTGACCGCGTTGATCGCGATGTTCATGGACTCCCCCCGGCCGGCATGCCACACGGCCGCCGCCACCATGACGAGCGCCAAACCCACCGCCGCCCACACTGTCAGCTCTGGACGGATGCCGAGCAACGACGGGAGGATGAGTCCCACTCCGCCGAGTATCTCCAGCGTGCCCGCCACGGCATGGACGGTGCTGGACAGGTCATAGATCCAACTCATGGCGTCCGGGAGGCCGTCGGGCACCACGAAGTGCATCACTCCGATGGAGATGAAGTACAGCCCGAACACGATCTGGAGAAACCACAGGACCCGATGCACGACGCCTCCTCGCTGCGAGCCGACCGCGGGCGCGATCGGCGAGCCAACACACGTCAGAATCGTAGGACGCCGACAAAGCCGTGGCTGTCCACCGGCGCCGGCATCGGGCACACCTCGGCCCCGGTGCTCCGGGCGGCAACTGCGAGCCGGTCGATGAGGTCGACGACCCCGACCGCTGGGTCGAGCCCGGCGGTGGACTCGAGGGTCGCAGGATCGAAGCGGCCCCACACGGGTTCGGCTCCTCGATCGAGGAAGAGCTTCGAGATGCGGCCGGTGACGGCGGCCTCCAACGCGTCAGGGAAGAGCGAGACCGTCTCCGCTGCCCCCAGCGCCTCGGCCGCCTGCCTGCCATGGTCTTCGAGTCGGCCTGCGAACCGGTCGTCGATCACCGGCCGCACGCTGCGGTGCACCTCGACCTCCGATTCGGCCCGATGGGTTCCGTCCAGGCCGACTCCGACGACCTCGCGGCGGCACACCTTCCTGAACAGGTCGATGAGCGGCTCATCGCCGAGGACCACCAGCGGCCCATCGCCCGACGACTCGGGCAGGGCCTGGGCGACACCGCGGAGGAAACGGTTCACGTCCTCGTCCATCCGATCCGCCGGATCGTGGCCGTGATGATTGCTGGGTGAGCCTCCCGCCCGATCGGAGCGCTGCTGGAGCTGGCGTTCGCGATCCATGAACCAGTTGGCGTCCTCCATCGACTTCGGGAGGTCCGCCTCGACCCGCGTCGCGCTGCGCGGATCGACCGCGTACAGGCCGACGAAACCCTTGGTGAGGACGAGCGCGTCGAGCGGGTCGCGCAGCAACTCGACGAAGAGGTGCCGCACATGGTGGGAGTTGGCGATCGCGATGAGGGGCTCTGGATGGTCGCTCAAGGCCACCGGGACGATGCCACCGTCTTCTTCGATGTAGAGGGCCAGGCCGCGACCCTGATGCGCCCAGAACTCGTCATCTGTGAGGAGCTTGCGGGCGCGTGACAGGAACTCCTCGCGCCAGCGTCGCTTGCTGCCTGCTTGCTCGAGGAGATCGTCGACGTCGGTGAGCGCATTCTTCAGTCGGATTCGGTCCTGTGCGACGTCCGGGCCCTTGAGATGCGTGGGGAAGATCACCGACACCAGCGCCTCCCCCTTCGCCTCGGCCAGCGTGGTCAACAGTCCATCATCCAGCGTCACCGGTCGCATCGATCAGTCCCCTCTCCTCAGACCCGAGGTCGTCTCGTCGGACTTCCGTCCGGATGATCTCATTCCTACCCGCTCCCCCGCGCTATGAAACCGGCCGCAGTGTGCAGGGGCGGGGATCTCAGTGGAAGGTGACCCCTGTCCGACGACTCATGCCGTTCGGCCCTGGCGAACCGAAGCGTCCATGTCCGACACTCGAGGGAGTGGTTCGCCACGGACCGCGCACGCGAGCATTGGAGGTGGGCATGCCCACATACGACTACAAGGACAAGGTTGCCCTGGTGACCGGGGGGGGATCCGGCATCGGCGAGGCCGTGGCCATGACATTGGCGGCCTCACGCGCCAAGGTCGTGGTCGCCGACTACGACGTCGGCGGGGGCGAGCGGGTCGCCAAGGAGATCGACGCCGCCGGAGGGATCGCCCTCTTCGTGCAAGTCGACGTCTCCCAGCCCGACCAGGTGGCGGAAATGGTCGCCAAGACCGTCGAGGCATTCGGCGGCCTGCACGTCGCCGTCAACAATGCCGGGATCGGCGGACCGCCGGCCCCGGTCGGGGAGTATCCACTCGAGGGGTGGCGGCAAGTGATGGGCGTCAACCTCGACGGCGTCTTCTTCGGGATGCGCTACCAGATCCCGGCGATGCTCGAGTCGGGGGGTGGTTCGATCGTCAACATCGCCTCCATCCTCGGAACGGTGGGCTTCGGCACCGCATCGGCATATGTCGCCGCCAAGCACGGTGTCGTCGGCTTGTCAAAGACCGCGGCGATCGAATATTCGGCCCGCGGGATTCGCGTCAACTCGGTGGGACCGGGCTTCATCCGCACACCGCTGCTCGACGCGAACCTGGATGCGGCGACGCTCGATGTCATTGCGACGATGCACCCGATCCAGCGCCTCGGCACCCCGCAGGAAGTGGCCGACTTGGTCGCCTTCCTGGGTTCCGACGCGGCGTCGTTCTGCACCGGCGGCTACTACCTGGTCGACGGAGCGTTCACGGCCCAGTGACCATCGACGCCCGACGGAGTGAGGCCCCGACCAGCGGTCGGGGCCTCACTCCGTCTCGACGTCAGCGGTGGGGCGTGTCACGCCGGCTGCAGCACCTCGACCCTGGACTCCAGGTGCACCTGGGCGGACACCGACCGACTGATCAGACACGCGCGCTCGGCCTTGTCGAGCAGCCGATGTGCCTTCTCGACCCTGTTCGGGTCCGAGATCACGACTCGGGGCCGAAGTGTGACCGACGCGATGCGATAGAGCCCGCCCTCGTCGCGAACGAGCAAGCCGGAAGCGTCGTCGGAGTATTCGATGACGTCGAGGCCGGACGACTCGGCGATGGCGCGAAACGTGGTCATCAGGCAGCTCGCCACAGCGCCGACGAACAGGTGCTCGGGGCTCCACCGTCCGCCCGGGCCCCCGAATTCGGGCGGCGAGGTCACCACCAGCGGCGGCAGATCGTCGGGGGAGTGCAGCGTGGCGGACTTCGGACCGGTGCCCGCCAGATGGATGGCGTACTCGTGGGATTGGATCATTCATCGATCATCCGCCATCCGCACCACGACCGCTGGGGCCATCGGTCCCGATCAGCCCGACAGATGACCCTTTCCAAACCGGCCAGCCGGCATGAGGAGCCCTACGTTGGAGCCTCCTGCACCTCGTCGAGTCCGACGGCGGTCACGATGGCGGCGACGCATGCGGCGGTGAAAACGACGAACAGCCCGCCCAGACCGATGTACTCGGAGAGAGCGCCAAACGCGCCCGTCACCAGGATCACCACTCCGACCGCGGTGTTCGAAACCGCGGTGTACACGGCTCGCTGCTCCGGCTCGGCCATGTCGACGAGGTGCGTCGATCGCCCCAGCCGCACGCCCTGATAGGCGAGTACTACGAGGAAGAGCAACCCGGCTGCCACCCACGGCAGGGCGAGCACGTCCCGGAACATCGACGCGCCCAGCGCCGCCGATGCGAAGAGCAGCGCCCCCGCCGCGGCCGCGCCGATCAGGACCTGTCGGGACGACCGATCTGACAGCCTCCCCCACAACCGGCCTCCGACGATGGTGGCGACGCTGGAGGCGATCACGAACGGCCCCAGGGTGTCGAGGCTCCGCTCTTCCCGTGCCGCCAGTGTCAGCAGAAACGGCGGAGCAACGGCGGTGACCGTGAGCAACGACCTGGTGAGCACGAAACGTCCGAGCTGCGGGTCTCTCCGCAGCAGCACGAGGTTCGCCAGCGCCGCACCGACTCCGTCGATCCC